>JAFGQJ010000106.1 GCA_016935715.1 Spirochaetales bacterium | reverse complement strand
GGCCAAAGGCCCAGGATGGCGTCCGGGAAAAACCCGTGCTGGTAGTACACCCCCGGATGCTTCAGCAGGTCCGCAACCATACGGGCAATCAGACGCTGATCCTGTGCATACACGGAAATCTGCACGTACACGAATTCGGTAATCACGTTCGAGACTACGAGGATCTCCTCCTCGAGGTTTGCCGCCCGCTCGAACACCGACCTCATGCACTCGTTCTGCACCGGATGGCGATCGGTGACGAAGGAGACAAGGCAGTTGGTGTCGATGATATGTCTCACCGGAACCGCTCGACTCTCTTGTTTCTGGCTTGTCCGATATCCTTGCGTATGTCCCCTCGTCCCACCTTGATGATCCCCCTGTACGCCAGAAACGGCTTGCTGACCGGTTCAACCACAACCCTGCCTTCCTCGACCTTCCATTCGATGGAGTCCGCAACTTCCAGTTTCAGCCTGGATCGGATTTCGCGTGGTATGGTTACCTGGAATTTGGAGGTGATCTTGGATTTCACCGCTTTCTCCTTACAATTTTAATAATATGTAAGGCGCCAGTACGTGTCAAGCGATAGAAGCTGAATCGGCGGGCAATCTCCGCAGGCGGGCGATCGACCGGCCCAGGTTCCGCCGCGCCCGCCGTTCATACCGTTTGCGGAACAGTTCTGTCTGGTAGATCCTCGGCAGCGCCAGAAACCCTTCCAGAACCTCTATCCTGCGTCTGCGCCGCTCGGCATCGGGAACGAAACCGTATTCCAGCCCGATCTCCTGCTCGTAGCGATCGAACTCATCCGTCGGAGCTCCCAGGATGGACAGGTCGATATCCCGGATCAGGTCCCGATCCCGGGTATCCGGCCGGCCCGAGCCGTCCGCACCGCTGCCCTCACCGGCAAAATATCGGGTGGCCAGAACGAGCATCCGTGCCTCCGCGGCGGCCGCCGCGGTGAGACCCAGGCGCCGGGCCGCCTTCACGAGCATCTCGGCGCTGCGCTGCTCGTTGTCCGGGGCGGCCGGAACATAGACCGCGTCGTGGAACCACAGGGCCAGCTCCACGGCGACCGGATCGGCGGCCAGGAAGCGGGCCGCCTCCAGCCGGTCGAGACAGGCTGCCACATGGGCCCAGTTGTGGTAATGCCTGTGCGCCTGGCTGTAACGGCGGTCCAGCTCATCGAATATCTCGTCTGCGGCACCAGCCCCCGCGGACACCGCTGCCCCCGCGGAATCGAGGAACGTCAGCCAGCGGCCGCGCATCTCTTCCCTCCGTTCCCGCCCGTTCGTCGTCACAGCTTCCATCGTCGCCGAGTGTACAGCATTTGCCCGGACTCGTCTTGATTATTTTGACCTTCCGGGTAAAAATAGGCACCCTGGACTGAGTATTGAACGACCGATGAAGCTGCTGATCTTCGCCTTGCGGCGGCTGGGCCGCCTGCTGCTGACCATATTCCTGATCTCCACGATCGTCTTCTTCATAATCCGCATCATCCCCGGCGACCCCGCTCTGGTGGTGGCGGGGATGGACGCTACGCCCGAGGCGATCGACGCCATCCGCGCCAGGCTGGGTACCGACCAGCCCCTGGCCTTGCAGTTCGTCCAGTGGCTCTGGAACGTAGTCCGTTTCGATTTCGGCGAGTCCCTGATCAGCGGCCAGCCGATCACCGGGCTGGTGTTTCAGCGCTTCCCCCTCACCCTCTCCCTCGCCCTCCTGGGCATCCTGATCTCCATCCTCATCGCCATTCCCCTCGGGGTGATCTCCGCGGTCCGGCGCTGGTCTGCCTGGGATTATTCGGGCATGGCCTTCTCCCAGATCGGGATGGCGATACCCAGCTTCTGGCTGGGGATCATGCTGCTGCTGATTTTTGCGGTGAAGATACCGATCTTCCCCCTGTTCGGGGCCGGAAGCATCGTGCACCTGATCCTGCCCGCCATCTCCCTGGGCATCGCCCGGGCCGCGATCATCCTGCGCCTGACCCGGGCTTCGATGATCGAGGAGCTGAGCAAGGAGTACGTGATCACCGCGCGGGCCAAGGGACTCACCGAGCGGATGGTGAAGTACAAGCACGCCCTCAAGAACGCCCTTCTTCCGGTCATCACCATCACCGGCATCCAGCTGGGCTACATGCTCGGCGGAGCGATCATCACCGAGCAGGTGTTTTCCCTTCCCGGACTGGGGCGCCTGTTTCTCACCGGGATCTACCAGCGGGATTTCCCGTTGATCCAGGGCGGGGTCGTGTTCGTGGCCATCATCTTCTCGCTGATCAACTTCACCGTGGATATCCTCTACAGCGTGCTCAATCCCAGGATCCGGATCGAGTGAGTGTGGAGGGGATCGTGAAAGCGGATACGGCGGATAGACTGGTGAACGGCTCAGCGGCGGGAGAGTCGGGCAACGGCAGGCTCCTCGAAATCCGGGATCTGGACGTGAGCTTCGAGCTGGCAAGAGGAGCGGCACGGGCTCTGCGCGGCATCGATCTGGACCTGCACGCTGCGGAGATACACGGCCTGGTGGGCGAATCCGGCTCCGGCAAGACGGTCACTTCCACCTGCATCATGGGGCTGCTTCCCGTGCCGCCGGCCAGGATCAACCGGGGAAGGATCCTCTACAGGGGGACCGACCTTCTGGAGCTGTCCGAGCCGGATCGCAGGCGGACCCGGGGACGGGAGATCTCGATCGTCTTCCAGGAGCCTGCGAAGTACCTGAATCCGTCCCTGAAGATCGGCGAACAGATCACCGAAATGCTGGGCCTCCACATGGGCATGGAGCGAAACCGGGCCATGGAGCGGGCCGGGGAGCTCCTGGAGCTGGTGGGGCTGCCGAACTCCCGGCGGATTCTTTCGGGCTACCCCCACGAGCTGTCGGGGGGAATGAAGCAGCGCATGATGATCGCCATGGCCATCTCCTGCGATCCCTCGATGCTGATCGCAGACGAGCCGACCACGGCGCTGGACGTTACCCTGCAGCTGCAGATCCTCAACCTGATCCTGAAATTGAGGGAGCAGTTTTCCATGGGGGTGCTGTTCATCTCCCACGATCTGGCGGTCGTTCACGAGGTGTCCGACCGGGTTTCGGTGATCTACGCAGGAAAGATCGTGGAGTCGGCGGCCCGGGACCGGCTGTTCAACGAACCGCTTCACCCCTACACACAGCTGCTGCTGCTCTCCATTCCGGATGCGCAAAAGCGGGGTCAGCGCCTCAAGACCATTCCCGGGCGGGTACCGGATGCCGAGCATACCCCGGCAGGCTGCGCCTTTCATCCCCGCTGTCCCCTGGCGGAAGACATCTGTGCAAGGGAAATTCCCCCGACCACGGAACATGCGGCCGGACACACCGCCGCCTGTCATATGATAGGAAAAAAATGGATCAGCTCGTAGAAATCCGGGATCTGGTGAAAGAGTTTTACGGCCGGGGGCTGCTCGCCCGCAAGCGCGGCGCCTTCAAAGCCGTGGACCGGGTGAGTTTCGACATCCGGAAAAACACGATCTTCGGGCTGGTCGGAGAATCGGGGTGCGGGAAAACAACGGTCTCCCGGGCGCTGCTCTACCTGGATCCGCCCACTTCGGGACAGGTGCTTTTCGACGGCGCCACGATCGGAGAGCTGTCCGGAAAAGCCCTGAGGGGCTACCGCCGGCGGATGCAGATCGTGTTCCAGGACCCCAACAGCGCCCTCAATCCGAAAATGAAAATCGGCAGCAGCCTGGAGGAGGGGCTGATCAATCTCGGCGTATCTAAACCGCAGCGGCTGAAGCGGGTGGAGGAGATGCTGGAGCTGGTCGGCATCACCCCGTCTCACCAGGACCGCTATCCCCACGAGTTTTCGGGAGGACAGAAACAGCGCATCGTGGTGGCCCGGGCCCTGACCATGCAGCCGGATTTCCTCGTACTGGATGAGCCGGTTTCGAATCTCGACGTTTCCATCCAGGCTCAAATCATCAACCTCCTGCTGGATCTGAAAGAACGGCTTTCCCTGACCTACCTGTTCATCTCCCACGACCTCAACCTGGTCGCCTATATAAGCGACCGGATCGCGGTGATGTACAGGGGACGGATCGTCGAGCTCGGTTCCACCGAGCAGATCATGGAGCGCCCGGTTCACCCCTATACCCTGAAGCTCTTCTCGGCCAGCCCGAGCCTGCACGGAACGCTTCAAGGGAGCGACAAGGCTCAGGAAGGGCAGGCGGCAGAGGAATCAACGGGTGGATGTCCCTACGCGGCCCAGTGCGACCGCAGGGATTCCGATTGCCTGGAGCAGGAGCCGGAGCTGCGGGACATAGGAGAGGGCCACCTGGTGGCCTGCATACACGACAAACAACACAACCCCGCGTAGCGGAGGTAAAATATCACCTGCATTGATTTGCAGAAGGAGGAAGAGATGAAACGTACGCGACTGTGGAAGACCGCTGCGGCGGTTTTGGTACTGCTCGCCCTGGCGGCCGGTTCGGCGGTTGCCAACGGTCAGCCTGAGGAACAGGTGCTGGAGTTCGCCCTGCAGGGAAACCCGGACACACTGGATCCGCACAAGACCGCCGGCACCCTGACCTTTCAGACGCTGAAGAGCGTCTACGACACCCTGGTGGAGCCGGACCAGACGGGAAAGCTCGTGCCCGCTCTGGCGGAGAAATGGGAGATCTCCTCCGACGGCCTGAGCTGGACATTCACCCTGCGCCCGGGGGTGAAGTTCCACAACGGCGATACCCTGAGCTCGGCGGATGTCAAGGCGACATTCGAGCGGATCATGAAGGAGGAGACCGGCAGCCCCAAGCGGGCCGATTACGCAGCCATCACCGCCGTGGAGGCGCCCAACGCCGGCACCGTGGTGATCAGGCTCTCCCAGCCCTACTCCCCGCTGCTGGCCACCCTGGCCTCCGGCTGGAGCGCCATCCTGCCGAAGAGCCTGATCGATGCCGGGCATGACTTCGCCAACCAGCCGGTGGGCACCGGCCCGTATCGCTTCGTCGAGTGGGTGCGGGACAGCCGGGTCGTTCTGGAGAAGAAT
>JAFGQJ010000019.1 GCA_016935715.1 Spirochaetales bacterium | reverse complement strand
TTCTTCGCAGCCAGGGCCAGCCGGGAGGTGGCCGCCCGGCTGGGCGCCGTGCTGCTGCCTCCCCTGCCCTACTCGACATCCCTCGAGCACCTGGGATTTCCCGGCACGGTGACGCTGAAGCCGGAAACGCTGCGGGACGTGATCTGGGACATCGCCGAGTCGGCCGAGCGCTGGGGGATCCGCTACCTGGTTCTGCTGAACGCCCACGGGGGCAACTTCGTCCTGATCCCGGCTGCCCGGCAGTGGAACATGGAGGGGAGACTGCCCCGCCTGCTGCTGGTCGATTTCTTCTCCGGCCTGAGCGGCCTGGGAGACAATCTGCACGCCGGGGAGGCGGAAACCTCGATGATGCTGCATCTGTCCCCGGAGCGGGTTCGGGCGGACAAACCCGAGGATTTCGTGCCCAAGTGGAGCCGGGCGGATCTGACCCACTTCGGGATGAAGGGAATCAGCCCCACCGGGGTGTGGGGCTATCCCAGCCGCGCCGGCGCGGAGAAGGGCGAGAGGTGGTTCGCCGAGGCGCTCGAGTACTGTGAACGGAGGATCCGGAGCCTGAAAGCGGCTTTTCAACGTTGACGGATATATTCGAGAAATAATATACTTAACAGGGTATCAATCAAAATCATAAAGGAGGCATGATATGCCTAAAAGACTGATTTGGGCTCTCGTGCTCTTCCTGGCCGGCGCCATGCTGTTCGCGACCGCGCAGAAGGAAGAGACTGGCATGTGGAAGCCCACCAAGCCGATCCAGATCATCGTTCCCTGGGGGGCCGGCGGCTCTACCGACCAGATGACCCGGGTCGTTGCCGGTGAGCTGGAGGATCATCTCGGCCAGAAGATCGTGGTCGTGAACCAGCCCGGCGCTTCCGGTTCGGTGGGTACCAAGAACGCCCTGGATGCTACCCACGACGGCTACACCTGGGCTGCCGGTGCTGCCGCGGACCTGGGCGCCTACAAGATCCGCGGTCTGATCGACACCACCCTGGACGAATGGGTCCTCTACCTGACGGTTGCGAATGTTTCCGTGATGTCGGTCAATGCCGACGAGCCGTATCAGGACTTCGGCGAGCTTCTGCAGGCCTTCAAGGATAAGCCGGGCGAGATTCCCGTTGCCACGGCCGGACAGCTGTCGGCGGGACACAACTCCATGATCGCCATCGAAAAGTACACGGGCATCCAGTACAAGCACGTCACCTACGACGGCGGCAATCCCGCTGTGATCGCCACCGTGGCCGGGGAATGCGTGGCCGTGCCTCAGCTGGCCGTCGAGCAGGCGGACATGCTGGCCGGCGGACGCCTGCGGGCCCTGGCGGTTCTGGACGACAAGCCGCTGGAGCTGGAGAAGTACGGGTCGATCCCGCCGATCACCCAGTGGGTCCCCGACTTCGAGCCTGGCCCCAACTACTTCGGCATCTGGATTCCCAAGGATGCTCCGCAGGAAGTCATCGACACCTTCGGCAAGCTCTGGGACGACGTGATGGAAAACTCCGACGCCCTCAAGAAGTACGCCGCCAGCCGCGGCGCGGTCTTCGATCCCTCCTGGGGCGAAGAGGCACAGAAGAAGGCCATGCCCTACCTGTCGATCATCGCCTGGAACCTGCACAACGCGGGAGAGACGGTCATGTCCCCTGCCGACGTGGGCATTCCCCAGCCGTAACACCCGTTTCGTATACGGAGACTCGGGCAAGCAGCAAGAGCATCTCTCTATTCGAGAGATGCTCTTTTCTTTTTTTTTGTATTCCTGTAATAATAGTAGCGCCTCACGCATAAATACGGGCGAAAAGGAGACCTTGATATGGAAGAGCGAAACATGCCCCGGGCGGATTTCATCACGTCGATCGGTCTGATCGCCTTCGGAATCGTCGTCCTGGTGCTTTCGATCCAGATGCCCCGATTCGAGGAGCAGGGTGTGAACAGGTTCTCCGTCCCCGGCATCGTACCGGGATTCCTGGGCTCGATCGTCGCCGTGCTGGGGCTGGTACTGTTCATCCGCTCGATCATCCGCAAGGGCTACAAGCTCGACCTGGGCGGCGCCGCGGTGAGCGGGTTTTTCAAGGCGGAGATGACCAAACGTTTCGCCGTCACCATCCTGGTCAGCGTGGCCTACGGGTGGGGGATGATCGGGAGGGTCAACTACGAGGTGGCCACGGCCCTCTACATCTTCGCCTTCATCGTGATCTTCGACGTCAAATGGCGGCAGGGCATCAAGACTCAGTGGAAAAAGATTTTGATCGCCTTGATTATCGCCATACTGGTCGGCGGCATCGTGGGTACGACCTTTCGCCGGCTGTTCCTGGTCAACCTGCCGGGACCGGACCTGTTCTAAGGAGGTGCGTTCATGATCGAGGGTCTGCAACTCTGGATACAGGGGATTGTCGGCTTCATGAAGCCCAAGATCCTCTTCGACGTGCTCTGGTCCACGCAGCTGGGGATCATCGTGGGCATGCTCCCCGGCCTGACCGCGACCATGGGGGTGGCCCTGATGACCACCCTGACTTTCAAGATGGAGACCTCCAATGCCGTGCTGATTCTGGTCTGTATGTACGTGGGGGCGATCTACGGGGGCAGCCGCAGCGCGATTCTGCTGAACATCCCCGGCACTCCGGCCAACGCCGCCACGGCCGTGGACGGCTATCCTCTGGCCAGGCAGGGACGGGCGGGACGGGCCATCGGCATCGCCACCACCGGCTCTTTCATCGGCTCTTTCATCGGCATGGCCATGCTGAGCCTGTTCACGCCGATCATCGGCAACTTCGCCCTGAATTTCAAGAGCTTCGAATTCACCTGGCTGGCCATCTTCGGCGTCGTGATCTGCGGGAACCTGACCGCGCCCAAGGATCCCCTCAAGGGCTGGATCGCCGGATTCCTGGGCCTGTTCGTGGCCATGATCGGCATGGAGGGGATCCACGCCCACATCCGCTTCTCCTTCGGTTCGGTGGCCATGTCGGGGGGCATCGCCCTGCTCCCAGCCATGGTCGGGGCCTTCGGCTTCGCCGAGCTGATCACGATCATGAAGTTTCCCAAGATGGAGGTCGTGAAGACCAAAATCGAGCAGGTGATTCCACGGCTACGGGATATTCTCAAATACTGGAAGACCATCGTACGCTCCGGAATCGTAGGAACGTTCATCGGAGCGGTGCCGGGCGTCGGGGAGGACATCGCCGCCTGGGTCTCCTACGACCTGGCCAAACGGTCGAGCAAGGAGGGGGACAAGTTCGGCACCGGTGTTGAGGAAGGGCTGATTGCAGCTGAGACCGGCAACAACGCCTGTGTTGCGGGAGCTATGATTCCAGTTCTGTCGCTTGCCATTCCGGGATCGGCTCCCGCAGCGGTGCTGCTGGCGGCCATGTTCATCCACGGCGTCCGTCCCGGGCCGCTGATCATGATCGA
>JAFGQJ010000426.1 GCA_016935715.1 Spirochaetales bacterium | reverse complement strand
ATTCTAGCTCCCGTGGCTGAACAACTTGGTATCGATCCCCTCCACTTTGGCATCATCTTCTGCATGAACACCGCCATCGGGTTGGCTACCCCGCCGGTAGGTTCATGCCTGTTCGTCAGCAGTGCCCTCACCGGTCTGCCCCTGGAGAAGATCGCCCGGGCTATCATACCTTTTATCCTCGCGGAGATAGGGGTCTTGCTCCTGGTGACATATTGGCCTTCGGTCTCCATGCTGATACCGGGAGTGCTTGGCTATCGCTGAACAGGCTGAACGATCGGGTGACAGTTCTCCATATTGATCGAGCCCGGGCCGCAGGAGAGGGCTTGCCGTCTCCAGTGCGTAGAATGTACGATAGGCTTCGGATATGAGCGCGGCAAAAACGAACAAGAGCGTGAAGCCCGGCGAGCCTCTTCCCCTGGGGGCCACGCCCAACGAGCGGGGGGTGCAGTTCAGCCTGTTCAGCAGGCACGCCACCGGCGTGGAGCTGCTGCTGTTCGCCCATGCCCAGGACGGCAGGCCGACCGATGTGATCGAGCTGCATTCCAGGGAAAACCGCACGGGGGACCTGTGGCACGTCCAGGTCGACGGCATCGGCCCCGGCCAGTACTACCTCTATCGCGTCTTCGGCCCCTACGAACCGCACAAGGGCCATCGCTTCAATCCCAACAAGCTGCTGCTGGATCCCTACACCAAGGCGGTGACGGGCAAGTTCGTCTGGAATCTGGCCGACGCCCGCGGCTACGATCCTTCCTCCAGGGACAAGGATCTGTCCTTCTCCGAGACCTCGGATGCCGCAGGCATGCCCAAGTGCATCGTGATCAGCGACGAGTTCGACTGGCGGGGGGACCGGCCTCTGAATCTGCCCCTGCGCCACAGCGTGATCTACGAGACCCACGTCCGCGGGCTGACCCTGCACCCCAGCTCCGGGAAAATGGGCGTCGAGCACCCGGGAACCTTCCGGGGCGTGGCCGAGACGATCCCCTATTTAAAGGAGCTGGGGATCACCGCGGTGGAGCTTCTGCCCGTGCAGGAGTTCGATGAGTACGAGGTGCAGCGGAAGAATCCCAAGACAGGAGAAAAGCTCGGCAACTACTGGGGCTACAGCACGATGACCTTCTTCGCCCCCAAGGGCAGCTATTCCAGCGCCGGCGCCCGGGGGCAGCAGGTGGTGGAGTTCAAGGAGATGGTGCGGGAGCTGCACGGAGCGGGGATCGAGGTGATCCTGGACATCGTGTTCAACCATTCGGCCGAGGGAAACGAGCTCGGGCCGACCCTGTGCTTCCGCGGCCTGGACAACTCGATCTACTACATCCTCGACAAGGACCGCCGCTTCTACAAGAACTACACCGGATGCGGCAACACCCTGAACTGCAACCACCCGATCGTGCGCAGCCTCATCATCGACTGCCTGCGCTACTGGGTCGTGGAGATGCACGTGGACGGATTCCGCTTCGACCTGGGCTCGGTGCTGGGACGGGATTCCAAAGGAGAGCTGATGGAGAATCCGCCGGTGGTGGAGCGCATAGCGGAGGATCCGGTGCTGCGGGACACCAAGCTCATAGCCGAGGCCTGGGACGCGGCCGGAGCCTACCAGGTCGGTTCCTTTCCCGGGGGCCGCTGGGCCGAGTGGAACGACCGCTTCCGCGACGACGTTCGACGCTTCTGGAAGGGGGATCCGCACACCGCCTCCGATTTCGCCACCCGGCTGGCCGGCAGCGCCGACCTGTACCTGCGCGACGGGCGCAAGCCTTTTCACAGCATCAATTTCGTGACCTCCCACGACGGGTTCACCCTCAATGACCTGGTCAGCTACGTCCGGAAGCACAACGAAGCGAACGGCGAGGACAACGAGGACGGCCACGACCAGAACTACAGCGCCAACTACGGGGTGGAGGGGGAGACGGCGGACCCTGAAATCCGGGGGATCCGCGCACGCCAGGTCAAGAACTTTCTCGTTACCCTATTCATCTCTCTGGGAACGCCGATGATGCTGGGAGGGGACGAGCTGCGGCGCACGCAGGGAGGCAACAACAATGCCTACTGCCAGAACAATGAGATCTCCTGGTACGACTGGGATTTCAGGGAGGTCCACGCCGACATCCTGCGCTTCAGCCGGATGCTGATCGCCTTCCGCAGAAAACATCCCGCCTTCCACCGTCCCGAGTTTTACAGCGGCGAGGATCGCAGCCGCAACAGCATCCCCGACATTACCTGGTTCGACGAGAAGGGGCGGGAGATGCAGTGGAAGAACGCGGACCGTCTCCTGGCGTATCGGCTGGACGGCAGCAAGGCGGAGATCGCGGCGGATCGGGACGACAACGACTTCTTCCTCATGTTCAATTCCCTGGAGGAGGACCGGGAGTTCGTACTGTGCCCGCCGCCCAAGGGCAGGAAGTGGTACCTGGCCGTCGACACGGGCCGGCCCTCTCCGGAGGATTTCCCGCAGCCCGGACACGAGCATCTGCTGAAGGCACAAAACCGCTACACCGCGAAGAACCGCTCGGCGGTCGTGCTCCTGGCGAAGTAGACCCGCGCCTCATTCCCCGCCGTCTGAGGGGAGATTCCCTCCATCCTGCGGTTGCCAGTAATCATCCTGCTCGAGCATCGGATAGTGCCTGCGGT
>JAFGQJ010000105.1 GCA_016935715.1 Spirochaetales bacterium | reverse complement strand
TCCGCCGCGCTGAGCTTTCCCCTGCTGGTGGCGATGGCTGCAGGGCTGCTGCGGATCGAAGGGCTCATGTTTCTGCACTCTCCCGTTTTGCAGCTGATTCTGGCCACACCGGTGCAGTTCGTCATCGGTTACCGGTTCTACAGGAACGCCTTCAAGAGCATCCGCTCCGCGAGCCCCGGTATGGATGTCCTGGTGGCGCTGGGAACCAGCGCCGCCTATTTCTACAGCATCTACAATGGATTTTTCCGCGCTCTTCCTGAAGGGTCGAGTCCCGCCCTCTATTTCGAGGCATCGGCGATCATCATCACCCTGGTCCTGCTGGGAAAGCTGCTGGAAGCATCGGCCAAGGGCAGAACCTCTGAAGCGATCAAGCGCCTGATCGGGCTGCAGCCCCAGACCGCCCGGGTGCTGCGCGGGGGGGAAGAGCTGGATCTCCCCGTAGCCGAGCTCAAGGCGGGAGAGATCATTTTGGTGCGGCCGGGAGAACGAATCCCTGTGGACGGGGAGATCATCGACGGATCCTCCGCCGTCGACGAAAGCATGATCACCGGAGAGAGCATTCCCGTGGAGAAGACGGCGGGGGACGGCGTGGTGGGAGCCACGATCAACACCTACGGCGCGTTCACCTTCCGGGCAACCAGGATCGGCAAGGATACGCTGCTGGCCCAGATCATCCGGGTGGTGGAGGAAGCCCAGGGATCCAAGGCGCCGATCCAGCGCCTGGCGGACAGGGTGGCGGGGATCTTCGTGCCAGCGGTGCTCGCAGTCGCTGCAGTGACCTTCCTGCTCTGGCTGCTCGTTGCGGGAAATCCCACGATGGGTCTGGTCAGTGCCGTCGCGGTGCTGGTGATCGCCTGTCCGTGCGCCATGGGACTGGCAACGCCGACGGCCATAATGGTGGGCACGGGAAAAGGCGCGGAGAACGGAATCCTGATCCGCAGCGCAGAAAGCCTGGAGCTGGCCTATAAGCTGGATGCAGTGGTTCTGGACAAGACCGGAACGATCACCATGGGAGAGCCCGTTCTGACCGACGTCGTATCCTTGGACGGATGGAGCCGGAGGGAACTGATGAGACTGGCGGGCGCCGCGGAGAGGCACTCCGAGCACCCGCTGGGCGTTGCCGTGGTCGAAGCGGCCCGGCGTGAGCTGGAGGAAATCGGGGAACCCCGTGAGTTTCAGGCCACCCCCGGCAAGGGGATCCGGGCCGTGGTCGACGGGCATACCGTGCGGGTGGGCACCCGCAGCTACTTGATCGACTCCGACATCCAGGTCGAAGCGGCGGAGCAGCGGATCCGCGATCTCGAAGCGGAGGGGAAAACGGTGATGCTGCTCTCGGTGGATCAGACGGTGCAGGGGCTGCTGGCGGTGGCGGACAGGGTAAAGGAAAGCTCACGCAGGGCTGTGGACAGGCTCAAACGAATGGGACTGGAGGTCTTCATGATCACCGGAGACAACCGCAGGAGCGCCGCGGCCATAGGCGCAGAGGTCGGGGTGGACCACATCCTGGCCGAGGTGCTGCCCGAGGCCAAGGCGCAGGAGATCCGGCGGATCCGGGCCCAGGGCAAGACCGTTGCCATGGTCGGTGACGGGATCAACGACGCTCCGGCGCTGGCCAGCGCGGACATCGGCATCGCCATGGGAACCGGTGCGGACATCGCCATGGAGGCTGCGGACATCACCCTGATGAACGGTGAGCTGATGAACGTGGCCGCGGCGATATCCCTGTCCAAGAGGACGATGCGCAAGATCAAGCAGAACCTGTTCTGGGCGTTTTTCTACAATACGATAGGCATCCCGATAGCTGCGCTGGGTCTGCTCAATCCGATCATAGCCGGTGCGGCCATGGCCTTCAGCTCGGTGTCGGTGGTCAGCAATTCGCTGAGTCTAAAGAGATTCCAGATGGATCAGAGCAAGGAGTAAGCGTATGAACAGCAGGATCATCAATGTGGCGGGCATGAGCTGCGATCACTGCAAGATGGCGGTCACCAGAGCGGTGAGCGCCCTGAAGGGCGTCGGTTCGGTGGAAGTCAGCCTGGCGGACAACACAGTCAGGGTGGAGTTCGAAGAGGACGGGCTGCCCCTGGAGGCCATCGAGCAGGCAATCGAGTCGCAGGGTTACGAGGTCGTGCGGCGGGCTGCCGGCTGACACCGGCGGCTCGGAAGAACAGCCGCACCGGGAGAACACCCGGTTGAACAGAACGGGAAAAGGAAAAAATCGTATGAACGGTATACAAAGAGAGGTGCTTGCAGGTAGCATGGGGAGCAGCTGGGGGAGAGAGATGCTCGAACGAAGAGAGGCCAGACGTATCAACCTTTCCTCGCCTGTTGTCCTGCGAGTGGGAGAGCTCGAGGTGAAAACCCGGATTATCAATTACTCGGACGACGGAGCCCTTTTTCTGATCGAGCCTCCGGATCACGACAAGGTGTCGACGGAGAGCCTGGGCAGGGAGGCGGTGTTCGTGTTGAAGGTGAAGAACCAGCCGGACCGGGAGTACACGGGGGAGATCATCCGTTTCTTCTTCAGGGACCGGGACAAGTACATTGCCTTGCGGTTCTGGGAACCGTACCGGGAGCTTTGATCCCCTGCTACTCCCAGCTGCCGGTCAGAACCTGGCCCGTCTGATTTCCGGTCACCGCTTCCACGTACAGCCTGGCCACTTCCATCACCGGCACGCCCGGTTCGCTCATTCCCCTCTTCCTCGCCGTTTCGGCAATCAGGGGTGGAGACACGATATTGATGCGATGCAGAGCTTTGCGGTCGATGGCGGCCGCCCGTACGAAGCTCTCCAGCGCTCCGTTGACCATTGCCACGGGAGCACTCCCGGGCCACGGGCTGCGGGACAGGATCCCGGAGGTCAGGGTCAGCGAGCCCTGTTCGCGGAGCGCTTCTTTCGACAGGAGAGCCACGTTCACCTGGCCCATCAGTTTTCCCCGGATCGCGGCGTAGAAATCGGCTTCCCCGAGCTCGTCGAGCCTGCCGAACGGGGCGCTGCCGGCGGTGACCACGATTGCATCGAGCGGAGACAAGCGAGCGAAGGCCCGGCGGATCGAGCCGGCATCTTCGATGTCGATGGAAATGCCGGCGGAGCGGGAGGCCTGGAGAACCTCGTGATCGGTGTTCAGCAACCCGACCACGGCCCTGCCGATGGTTCCGCCTGCACCGATGACCAGCACGCGCATGACTTACCTCCTGCTCATCATCGCTACATGTTTGCGATGATTTCGGAACCGAATTCCGAAGTTTTCAGCAGCTTCGCTCCATCCATCAGCCGGGCGAAATCATAGGTCACGGTCTTGTTGGCGATGGTGGTCTCCAGAGCCTTGATGATCAGATCCGCAGCTTCCTTCCAGCCCAAGTAGCGCAGCATCATCTCCCCGGAGAGAATCACCGAACCGGGGTTTACCTTGTCCTGGTTGGCGTACTTCGGGGCCGTTCCGTGGGTCGCCTCGAAAACGGCGTGGCCGGTGGTGTAGTTGATGTTTCCCCCCGGTGCAATGCCGATTCCGCCGACCTGGGCGGCCAGCGCATCGGAAGCGTAGTCTCCATTGAGATTGGTGGTGGCGATCACATCGAACTCTCTCGGCCGGGTCAGCACCTGCTGCAGGAAGATGTCGGCGATGACGTCCTTTATCAGGATCTTGCCTTCCGGAATCTCTCCCTCGACCTCGTCCCAGGGCAGGCAGCGCTCCGAATACTCCTTTTTCACCAGCTCGTAGCCCCATTTCATGAAGGCCCCTTCGGTGTACTTCTGGATGTTCCCCTTGTGCACCAGGGTGACGCTCCTGCGCCGGTTCTCTATGGCATGATTGATCGCCGCCCGGATGAGCCGATGAGAGCGGGTGATGCTGATCGGCTTCAGTCCCACGCCGGAGTCGGGCAGTATGTCCCAGCCGAACTCCTTCTTGCAGAAGCCGATCAGTTTGGCCGCTTCGGCGCTACCCTCCTCGAACTCCAGTCCCGCGTACACGTCTTCGGTGTTTTCACGGAAAATAACCATGTCGACCTGTTCGGGGTGCACCACCGGACTGGGAACGCCGCGGAACCAGCGCACGGGGCGGACGCAGGCGTACAGGTCCAGAATGCGGCGCAGGGCTACGTTGAGACTGCGCATTCCGCCCCCGATCGGCGTGGTAAGCGGTCCCTTGATGCCCACGAGGAGCTCTTCGAAGGCCTCCACCGTGTCGTCGGGAAGCCAGCTGCCCGTTTCCCTGTACGCTTTTTCGCCGGCCAGCACCTCCTTCCAGACGATCCTGCGCTCGCCCTGGTAGCTCTTGGCGACCGCCGCCTCCAGGACCCGCACCGCTGCAGCCCAGATATCGGGACCGGTGCCGTCCCCCTCGATGAACGGAATGATCGGGTGATCCGGAACCTGCAGGGTTCCCTCTTTCATGGTAATTCTTCGCCCTTCGCTCATGTTCAATCCTTTCTCGCTCCGTTTCTCAAAGCAATCGCCCGGAGGGTTCGCCGTTCTCCGTTTTCGATGTGGCGACGGACGTTTAGAACGGTTCGTTCCCGATCCCGCGCCGCCAGGGACCGGAGGATCGCCCTGTGCTCGCTGATCACCTCGTGCACGACCTGATCATGCGTCTTGGACACGTCCTCGGCAAAGTAGCGCATGCGCATCGATCGTTGCAGTATTTTCTGCAGGGTTGCTTTGAGCAGCTCGTTGGTCAGATGGGTGAAAAGCAGCTCGTGCAAACGGATATCGGACTGGATGTACAGCTCCTCCTCCCAGAGCCCCGATTCGAGCCTGTGAAAAGCGGCGTCGAGCTCTGCGATTTCCCCCTTGATGTCCAGGGCCGCGGTGAGCCCGGCGGCGTAGGGCTCCAGGAGCTTGCGAACCTCCCAGGTGTCCCGGATATCCTGCTCCCGAAGGGCGGTTACCCGGGCCCCTTTGTTGGGAATCAAGTCGACCAGGCCGCTGCTTTCCAGGCGAATCAGCGCTTCCCGGATCGGGGTGGTGCTGACGCCGAACTCCTCGGCCAGCCGGTCGATCTGAAGCTCTTCGCCGGGTTTGTACGAGTTGTTGACGATCGCCTCCTGAATCGCCTCATAGATCTGATCACGTATCGATACCAGAACTCTCTTTTTGGCCATGAAACTACCTCGATGTGCGGATAGTATAACACATTTTGAAAGGATTGACATTATATAGAATATATTTTACATTATACAGAATGCATTGGAATACTTACTCCCTTGCTGGACACGCAATCGGGAAATTTGTTGACAAAAATAGTCAATTTAAGCATTTTTATACCAGCGATCACTGCGAGGATACTGTACGACCGTGAAAAGAATTGCCGATCAGATTGCCGGGTTCCTGAAAACCATCGGCGTGCGCCACGTCTTCGGCATTCCCAGCGGCCCCTGGACCACGTTCATGGACGCCTTCGACAGAGCCGGGCTGGAGTTCGTTCTGGTCAGCAATGAGGCGGCCGCCGGATTCATGGCCGAAGTCACCGGAAGGCTTACCGGAATACCGGGGGTGTGCTACGG
>JAFGQJ010000018.1 GCA_016935715.1 Spirochaetales bacterium | reverse complement strand
CTGCGGGTCCGGGGCGACTCCCGTCGCAAAGGCGCTGTACTTCAGCTCCAGGACCAGACGGTCCGGGCTTCCCCCGTCCTCCGGAGCGCAGGTTACGATACGGACCGGAGCGTCTCTCCCTGCAGGGAATCCCCCGCCCGTGGAGCCCAGATCCTCCAGGCAGGCCGACACCGCCTCCCGCAGCGTCTGAATCCCCTGCCCGCGAAACAGCACCGTGACCGCGGCGGCGCGCTCCAGCGGCACCTCCCGCACTCCCCGCACCGGAACGATCAGGGATGCCACGTCGAAGGCTGCAGGCAGCCTGCCGTCACGGCCGCTTCGCTGCGGCTCACCCCCAGCCCGCCCCTCCCCGGCCCGCTCCTCCCCGGATCCGCCGGGATTGCCCTCCATTCGCAAGACCTCCAGGGCCAGCCCGACCGGGGTTTTCGAGTACAGAAGCACGGCCCGTTCATCGTAGATCCGGGTGGTGACCACGCCGGGAAGGAGGGAGAAACGCTCCTCCACCATCAGGCCCCGGTGGGTGTCCCCCAGCGAATCCTCCAGCTCCCCGGGGCCGAGGATCCGCAGCCGCACCTCCTCGATCTCGAGCGACTCCGTGGAAAAGATCTCGTACTGCAGAGATCCCTGCCCGGCATCCTGCTCCCCCCTTCCGCCCCAGCCGGCGATCGCGGCGGTGATCTCCCGATCGACGGCGTACATTCCCCGAAGCTCCCCATCAACCGGCAGGAGGAGCTCCTCCCCTTCCGCCGCATCTCCCGCTTCCCCGCCCCGCCGCAGCCGCACCTGCAACCCGCCCTCCAGCGCCCGGACCTCGGTCTCCTGCCGCCGGCCGTTCGTGTCGAGCTGCGAGCGCACCGAGACCAGGACTCCGTCGGGATCCTCGATCCAGACCTCCTTCTGAGTCACAGAGAAAGGAACACCGAAGCGGCGGATCTGCATGTTCTGTTCGATTTCACTGCGCACCTGGCCGTCGGGCAGCTGCCACGTGCTCTGGTGAAGAAAGCCGACGGTCGTGCCCTCCAGGAGAAGGGTATACCACTGCTCGTCGAGCCGTTTCTGGGCATGCGCCAGGAGGGGGATAAGGAACAACAGGGCGAGCAGCCGCTTCATGTCCGGCGCCTTGAACGGGGCTAGCGGACCTGACCGGTTTTCACCTTTTCCGTGGTGATGGTTTTTCCGGCGCACTGCATGGGAACACCGTCGATCATCACCTGGGCGCTGCTGACCTGGATCGGGATGGAGAAGAACTCATCGATATCGATCTCCACCGGGGGCTGTTCCGGCCCCTGCAGACCGGCCAGGCCGACCTCATCCCCCGGCCGGGCGTGATCGGCGAACAGCACCTCCACGGTCTGGCCGTCATCCGCGGCCAGCAGCATGCCCCGGCTCTCCACGCCCCGCAGCCGCGCGGGCTTGAGGTTGGTCACCATCAGGACGTTGCGGCCTTCCAGCTCGTCCGGCCGGTAGTAGGGAACCAGCCCGGAGACGATCCTGCGTGTTTCCCCGCCCAGATCCACGGTTTCGATGTACAGCTTGTCCGCCTTGGGGTGCTTCTCCACTTCCACGATCCTGGCCACCCTGAGATCCACCCGGGCGAGGAATTTCTGCGAATTCTTTGATTCCACGGCCTGTCCCCCTGAGAATTTGATTTTGAAGGATTCGATCTCCTCGTCCTCCAGCTTGCGGAACAACAGCTCCGGCTCGCCCACGGCCTCGATTCCGGAAAGCACGCCCAGATCCCCCGTCCCCGCCCCTTGGGTGCCCAAAAAGGAGTGGATCCGGTCCGCCGTTTCGGGCAGATACGGATGGATTAGCACCGCCAGATCCCGGATCAGGTACAGCAGATCCCGCAGCAGCAGCGCTGTTTTTCCGCGATCGGCCTTCACCAGCTTCCAGGGCTCTTCGTCCTGGAAGCGCTTGTTGCCGACCGAGGAGAGGGCGAGGATGCGGCGCAGGGCATCCCGCAGCTCGATCCGCTCCAGGGCATCGAGGATCTCCCCCTCCGCCTGCTCGACCTCCCGCCAGAACGCCGCGGATCCCCCGCCGGCCTCCTCCGTTTCCGGCTGCGGCAGCCGGCCCTGGAAGTAGCGATCGACGAAGGTCAGGGTCCGGTTGACCAGATTGGCCAGGTTGCCGATCAGCTCGCCGTTGACCTTCTCCTGGAAATCCTTCCAGGTGAACTGGGAATCCGCCTTCTCCGGGCGGTTGTAGAACAGGTAGAAGCGCCAGACGTCGGCCGGGATGCCCGACTCCACCGCGTCGGTGCCGAAAACCCCGATCCCCTTGCTCTTGGAGAATTTCCCGCTCTCGTAGTTGAGGTATTCGCTGGAGGACATGCTGTGCAGGAGGGTCCAGGATTCCCCCGAGCCGATCAGCGAGCAGGGGAAGATCACGGTGTGGAAGGGGATGTTGTCCTTGCCGATGAACTGGACCAGCCTGACCTCTTCGGGATTCTTCCACCACTGCTCCCACTGGTCGGTCAGGTTGGCGGTGATCGAGATGTAGCCGATCGGGGCGTCGAACCACACGAAGAAAACCTTGTTCTCGTATCCCTTCTTGGGCACGGGGATGCCCCACTTCAGGTCCCGGGTGATGGCCCGCTCGTGCAGGCCGTCGCGGATCCAGGCCTGGGTCATCTGCACGGCGTTCCTGGCCCAGGCGCCCTCCTTCGAGGTTTTGTCCATCCAGGCTACCAGTTGTGGCTGGATAGCGGGCAGGTCGATGTACAGATGGGTCGTCTTCCGCCTTACCGGAGTCGAACCGCAGACGCTGCACTTGGGATCCACCAGGTCGGTGGGATCGAGGAGCTTGCCGCAGTTTTCGCACTGATCCCCCCGGGCTTCCGCGTAGCCGCAGTGTGGACAAGTCCCTCCAACAAACCGGTCCGCCAGGAAGCGGTCGCAGCTCTCGCAGTAGGTCTGCTCCTCGGTCTTTTCCTTTATATAGCCGTTCCTGTCCAGGCCGAGAAAGATCGACTGGGTGATCTCGGTGTGCTTGGGCGTGGAGGTGCGCCCGTAGCTGTCGAAGGCGATGTTGAACCACTCGTACACCTGTGCGTGGACCGCGTGGTAGCGGTCGCAGAGCTCCCGCGGAGTCACTCCCTCGATCAGGGCGCGGGTTTCGGTGGCCGCGCCGTACTCGTCCGACCCGCAGACGTAGAGCGTGTCGTAGCCCCGCAGACGGCAGTAGCGGGCGTACACGTCCGCCGACAGCACCTGGATCAGGTTTCCCAGGTGGGGAACATTGTTGACGTAGGGCAGTGCCGAGGTGATCAGTATTTTTTTCATGGGTACACTACTATAGGTACGGAGCTCCCGCAGAGTCAAGTCCGCAGGGCCGTCTCGTACATGGCCTGGATATTCTCAGGCGGGATGTCGGCCTGGAGGTTGTGGATCGGAGCGAAGACGAATCCCCCTCCGGGCTGCATCACCTCGATGCGGTGGCATACATCCCGGCGCACCTCTGCGGGCGTTCCCCG
>JAFGQJ010000425.1 GCA_016935715.1 Spirochaetales bacterium | reverse complement strand
TCCTTTACGGATCTCACGAAACCCTGTACGTCCACGGCGATTTGTGCCCCTTTCGCTTTCAGCGTCTTCAGGACATCCAGCCCCGCTTCGCCGCGGAAGGAAGCGCCGACGACGGCGGTTTTAATGCTGAGGTTCGCCACCTGCTCCGGGCGGAAGGAGCCTGCCGAGCCGTCCACGTATATGATGCGATCGTCGGGATTTTCGGTGGGATATACCAGGCGAAGCCTGGTGGAATCGCCCGCGTACTCGGGATAGACATCGACCCCGAGCTCCTCCAGCCTTTCTACTACGCGGCTGTCCTGTTTGGACAACCGGGTGACGGCGCAGGTTTTCAAACCCAGCCGGATGGCGACATTGGCCCCGTAGTTGAAGGCACCACCGTCCACCAGCCGTTCGCCGCTGCCGTCTATAATGGTATCCTTGGTGTAGTTGCCGATAAAGGCTATGTCGTATTCGCAGTTATTCATCGCGGCAGCTGCTCCTGTTGGTTCTTGTTGCCGGCTCCGAGCGGGGGTGTCTCAATACAGCCGGTGGTCCTCACGGTTCTGCTTCCTCCGGAGGCAAAATGTGCAGGCTCTTCTCCCGAAGATGAACACTCACCTCCTGATCGATCGAAAACAGGGTGTGTTCCCGCGGATTGGGAACCTTGACGGTGATCACGGCATCCTTCAGCTGGACCTCATAGACGATCTCGGAGCCCAGGTATACCGATTCACGGATCACACCAGTCAGGGTTCCGGGTTTTTTCGCTTCCAGGGCGACTGATTCGGGTCGGGCGACGAGCACCACCTTCGATCCCTCGGCGAAACGCTGCGCCTCGGTCGGAACCACCAGCCTGGCTCCGTCGATCTCTACTTCCACGGCCTCAGGCCCGCTCGGCGCCCCGACCCGGGCTTGTATGAAGTTGGCTTTGCCGATGAAATCCGCGACAAAGCGGCTGGCCGGATGGGCGTAGATCTGCGACGGTGTTCCGATCTGCCGGATTCTGCCCTCGTGCATGATCACCACCCGGTCGGAGAGGGTCATAGCCTCCTCCTGATCGTGGGTTACATACACCGAGGTGATGCCCAAGCGGCGCTGAAGCTTGCGGATTTCGATGCGCGTCGATTCCCGCAGCTTTGCATCGAGGTTGGACAGGGGCTCATCCAGGAGCAGCACCTTCGGTTCTACGATCAGCGAGCGGGCCAGGCTGACGCGCTGCTGCTGCCCCCCGGACAACTGCGCCGGCGAACGCCGGCCCATCCCCGCCAGGCCGACCAGGCGCATCACCTCCTCCACCCGCTGCCTGATTTCCTTTCCGCCGACCCGGTGGATCTTCAGCCCGTATTCGATGTTCTGGGCCACGCTCATGTGGGGAAACAGGGCGTAGTTCTGGAATACCATGGTGGTGGGCCGGCGGTTTGGGGGGACGTTGTTCATTCTTTCCCCGTCCAGATATATGTCTCCGGAGGTGGGGAATTCGAAGCCGGCGATCATCCTCAGGGTTGTGGTCTTACCGCAGCCGGAAGGTCCCAGCAGGGTGACCAGCTCGCCTTCCCGAACCCGAAGGCTGACATGTTCGACCGCCACCACGGATTCCTTGGCCGTACCGAATATCTTCACCAGGTCCTTGACTTCCAGATAGTCTTCTCTCATGCGCGCTCCTTATCCCACGATGCTCGTGGTGCGTACGCCGCGGCCGATCCTGTTCACCACCAGCTGGATGATACCCAGGGAGACCATGACGATCAGTATCAGCAGAAGGCTCATGGCGGCTGCCGGGGCGTAGCGGCTATTGTCCACGAATCCCAGGATGGCCACGGTGATCAGGTTCCATTTCCCGGAGACGACGAAGATCACAGCGCTGATTGCCGTCATGGCCTTGACGAAGCCGAAAGCCAGGCCGGAGAAGAAGGCCGGTGCGATCATCGGCAGGGTCACCTTTCGAAAGGTCGTGTTGCTGTCGGCGCCCAGGTCCGTGGAGGCCTCCTCGATCGCAGGATCGATCTGCTGCAGGGCGGCGATACCGGAGCGGATGCCCACCGGCATGTTCCTGAATATCAGCAGGAGCACGATGATCCAGGCTGTACCGGTCAGGATGAAGGGAAACAGGGCGGAGCGCTGGTTGAACGCCAGGATATAGCCTATGCCGACCACGGTGCCGGGGACGGCGAAGGTCAGCATGGAGATGAACTCCATTACCCCACGGCCGATGAATCGTTTGCGCATCACCAGAAAGGCGATGAACATTCCCAGCAGCCCGGTCAGGGGAGTGGCCAGGGCGGAGAGGCTCAGCGAATCGATGATGTAGTCCTTGCCCACTCGAAACATCTGCACGTAGTTGTTCAGGGTCAGGGTACGGTCCACGCCCCAGAGCCGCTGGAAGGAGCCGTAGATGATCGTGCCGTAGAGGAGGAACACCATCGCGGTGAAGAGGATGCAGATAAAATACACCGGGAGCTTGATGTACCATTCCAGGCGCTTGATCGTGGCCGACGTGGGTTTGCCGGTTACCGTAACGTAGCTCTTTCGGGACACCCAGTACTTCTGCAGAAAGAATGCCACGGTCGTCGGGATGAACAGCAGCACCGCCAGGGTGGCACCCCGGGACAGGTCGTACATCCCCGTAATCTGCAGGAACGCCTGCACGGAGAGCACCCGGAAATCACCGGAGATGATCATCGGATTCCCGAAATCCGCCATGCTCTGGATGAAGACCAGCAGCCAGGCACTGGCGATTCCGGGAACCGCCAGGGGAAGGGTGACGGTGGTGAAGACCCTGGCTCTGGAGGCGCCCAGGTCCATGGAAGCCTCTTCCAGGGCCGGATCGATCGCCTGGAGAATCCCGTAGAGCACCAGGAAGGCCGTGGGCCCGTAGGCCACGGTTTCCACGAACACCAGGCCGCCGAGCCCGTAGATCGAATACTCTCCGATGAGCTTCTGCAGCAGGGGGTTGAGGCTGCCGGCCCGGCCGAACAGCAGGATAGCGGATAGGGCTACCACGAACGGAGGAGAGATGATGGGAAAAGTGACGGTCTGGCGGAAAAACCCCTTGAAAGGAAGGGTGGTGCGGGTGAGGGCGTAGGCGAATACGAAGCCCAAAAAGGTACCGGTGGTGGCGGTGATCGTCCCCAAAAGGATCGAGTTGATGAAGGGTTGATAGTAGTAGCGGGCCGAAAATACAGCCAGGTAGTTGGAGGGGTCGAATTTCTTGTCGATCACCAGGCTGTAGCGAAAAACCTGTAAGATCGGAAAGGCAACGAACAGGATGAGGAAGTAGAAGATCGCCAGGATGGCCACCAGGAGAAGCGGCTCTTTCCAGATGATCCGCATATTCGCCAGGATCTCTCTGAGGCGACGGGTCGATACGTTCATCTTCTTTCGGTTACTGCCTCCACCATGAGTATAGAGAAAAATCCCCGCCCCTC
>JAFGQJ010000104.1 GCA_016935715.1 Spirochaetales bacterium | reverse complement strand
GAGGATTAACTTTTCAGCCGGTCCAGGCACTGGGCCGCGGCACCCAGGACGCCCGCATCATTGTGCAGCTCTGCGCTGTGGATCTTCACTCCCTCGAGGGGAAGCGGCCAGGCGAAATCGGCAATGTACTCCTGGACCGGCTGCAGCAGCTGCTCTCCGGCCGCAGAAATACCCCCTCCGATGATGCAGGCCTGGGGGTTGAAAATATTGACCAGGCTGCCGAATACCCGGGCGATGTGCCAGGCTGTCTCACGGACGACCTCTCCGGCCAGGGGATCTCCGGACCGGGATCTCAGGAATACGGATTCCGCGCTGATGGAGCCGCCGTTCGCCGGGCTGTCGGAGACCTTCCCGCCGGAGACGCTGCGGCCGGAGCCTCTCCGCCCGGGCGCCCCTGTGCCGCGCGCTCCTGTGCCGGGCGTCCCCCTACGTTTTTCGATCTTCTCCCGGTAGGAGCGTTCGATCGCCGCGGCGTTGGCGTACTGTTCGAAGCAGCCCCTGCTGCCGCAGGTGCAGAACGGGCCGTGAGCGTCGAGGCAGATGTGTCCGATCTCTCCGGCCAGTCCCCGGGTGCCGCGGAATACCCGGCCTTCCAGGACCAGAGCGCCTCCAACCCCCGCCCCGAGCGTGATCATGACGAAGGAGTCGTAGCCGACTCCGACCCCGAACTGCAGCTCTCCGGCGGCCGCGCAGTTGGCGTCGTTGTCCGCGAATACCGGCAGAAGAAAATCCTCGTGCAGGTATTTGACGAGGGAGCGGTTCTTGAAGGCCGGGAGGTTTTCCGAGCCCTGGATAACCCGCCCTTCGGTGCGATCGATGAATCCTGGAGATCCCACCCCGATCGCGGTTAAATTCGCACCCAGTTGCCGGCTGCGCCGGCGGATGCAGTGGGCAACCATGCCGAAGATGTCTTCGTAGCTCTGCCCGGCGCTGATCGCCAGGCGTTCGGTTCCGTACAGCTTCCCCTGCTCGTCGACGATCCCGATCTTGGCGGAGGTGCCCCCGAAATCAACTCCGCAAAAGTAGCGTTGTTTCTGCTTCATCGTTCCTTCCGTTTTCCTAAGCAGAATGTAGCACACTTTCGTGCCGCCACGTAGCGAAAAACGCGGGCTACTATTATTCGTTTCCCGCGGTATGGTATAATCCGCCATCTACCAGACAGCAGGAGGATACCATGTTCAAAGAGTTCAAGGAGTTTGCCTTGCGGGGAAACGTCGTCGACATGGCGGTGGGCATCATCATCGGCGCAGCTTTCGGATCGATCGTTACTTCCCTGGTGAGTGATATCATCATGCCGCCGCTCGGTCTGCTGCTGGGGAATATCGATTTCTCCGACCTGTTCATCGTCCTGAAGGAGGGATCGGCTCCGGCGCCGTATCTGAGCCTGGCCGCCGCCCAGGAGGCGGGAGCCGTGACCCTGAATTACGGGATGTTTATCAACAAGGTGCTGAGCTTCCTGATCGTCGCCTTCGCCGTCTTTCTGCTGGTGAAGGGGATGAACAGCCTGAAGAGAAAGGCGGAGGAGAAACCCGCGGAGCCGCCCAAGCCCAGCGAAGAGATTCTGCTGCTCACCGACATACGGGACGCCTTGAAGAACAGGTAGCCGGTGGGTGCCCGTGGGAGCCCCCGGGGGGAGTGATTGATGCCCAAAGGAAACGCGGTGATAGGCCAGTCCGGGGGACCGACCTCGGTGATCAACAGCAGCCTGGCTGGAGTGATCGAAGCCGCCGGAGCTTCTGCGGCCGTGGGTCGGATCTACGGCATGCGCTTTGCGATCGAGGGGCTGATGGAGGACAGGCTGATCGATTTGAGCGGCAGGCCGAAAGCGCTCCTGGAAAAGCTGAAACGGACCCCCTCCTCGGCCCTCGGATCTTCCCGCCACAAGATCCGGGATCAGGACCTGCCGCGCATCCTGGAGATCCTCAAAAAATACGACGTCCGCTATTTCTTCCTGATCGGGGGAAACGACACGATGGACACGATCCATCGGGTGGAGAGGTACTGCCGGGAGCAGGCCTTCGAGCTGTTCGGCGTGGGCATTCCCAAGACTGTGGACAATGACCTGTTCGGCACCGATCACACCCCCGGGTTTCCCTCCGCCGCACGCTGCAACATCCTCAACGTGCTCCAGGCCGGTTTTCTGGCGCGGGACATGCAGAGGGTGGACCGGTACGTGATCTACCAATCGATCGGACGGGATGCGGGCTGGCTCAGCGCAGCCACCGCCGCAGCCGGGCGGGAGGAAGGGCAGGCTCCGCACCTGATCTACCTTCCGGAAGTGGCCTTCGAAAAGGAGCGCTTCCTGGCCGACGTGGAGAGGTGCATCGGCAGGTACGGCTGGGTCTCGATCGTGTGCGGCGAGGGTCTGCACTATGCCGACGGCACTCCGGTCAGCGCCTCCGAGACGACGGACAAGTTCGGAAATATCGAGTTCGGGGCCATGGCCGGCACCAGCGTCGGGCTGAATCTGCACCGGATGATCATGGAGACCTTCGGCTTCAGAGGCGAGTTTCAGATCACCGAGTCCCTGATCATGAGCGCAGCCGACCGCACGGTCGATCTGGATCGCCGGGAAGCCTTCGAGTGCGGAAAGAAGGCGGTCGAGCTGGCTACCCGGGGAACCTCCGGGGTGATGGTAAGCATCGTCAGGCAATCGAGCAGCCCCTACCGCGTCGCCTTCCAGACCGCCCCGCTGGCCGAAGTCGCTGAAAAGAGCAAACCCATGCCAAGGGAGTACATCAACGGGGAGGGCAATTTCGTTACCGACGCATTCTACGAATATATCGGACCGCTCGTCGGGGAGATACCCGACTACGCGGTGATCGTCTAGCCTTAGGAGGAATCATGAATCTGACGAATCCGGATTATTCGCGCTACAAGCTGGTCCGGGAGATGATGCAGACGCCGGACATCATCCGGCGCTTCGATCCGCAGGCCGCGGAGGAATTTGCCTCCGCCCCCGGAGCCTCGGGGCGGTTGTTCCTGACCGGGGAGGGCTCCAGCAGGATCTTCCCGGCCAAGCGAGCCATGTACGATGCATTGAAGAGCGGGGATGCTCTTGCGATCGCCACGGACGGCGCCACCCAGGCTCTGGAGTACGACCTGTCGGACTATACGGTGTTCGGCGCTTCCAATTCCGGGAAAACCAAGGAGGTCGTGCGGCTGTTCCAGAAGCTGAAGAGCTCCGGCCATAAAGCTTTTTTCGCCCTGACCGCGTACAAGGACTCCCCTCTGGATCGGCTGGCCTGTGCCACGCATGTCCTGATCAGCGGCAGGGAGGAGGCTGTGGCCGCCACCAAGACCGTGGTGGAGCAGGCCCTGTTCTACGACAGCCTGCTGCGAAAGCTGCGGGGCCGGCCGATGGCCAGTCTGAAGGATCTGGCGGACAAGGTCGAGGAAGCCCTGACCGTGAAGATCGATCCCGAGGTGGTGAGCAAGGCCAGGAATGCCTCGATGATCTACTTCGCCGGCCGCAACACGGGGGTGGCCGAGGAGCTGACCCTGAAGACCAACGAGATAACCCGCAAGAAGGCGGATTTTCTGGAGGGCACCTACGCGGTTCACGGCATCGAAGAGGTCATGAGCCCCGGGGAACTGGTCGTTGTCGTGGAGCCCTTCGAATCCGAAGAGGAGAAGTTCCGCCAGTGCCTCGTGGACGGAGTGGGTCTGGCCGTCATTGCCATATCCACCCGAAACACGAGCTTTCCCACCGTGAAAATACCCGAGGCCGGAGACTACCGCAGCTACGTGGAGATCGCCGCAGGCTGGAATCTGCTGGTGGAGATCGGCATTGCCCTGGGCATCGATCTGGATAAGCCCGAGCGGGCGCGCAAAGTCGGCAACATCTACCAGGAGGGCTGATGGGGAGATATTTCGCGGCGGTGGATATCGGGGCCACGAAGACCACCGTGAGCGTGTCCTCCCGCCGGGGGATAGCAGCCCGGGTGTATCAGCTGACCAGGAAGAGCGGCGACAGAGCAGCCGTGCCCCGTCAAGTCGATTTCCTGATCGGCTTTGCCTGCGCTCAGGCTGGGATAGACAGCCGGCGGATCGCCGCCGTGGGGATCAGCACGGCCAGTCCCTTCCTGAAGAGCGACGGCTTTCTGGCCCTGGCCGCTCCCAACATCTGCGGCGGGTTGGGGCAGAAGCTGGAGGGGATCGACAACGACTGGACCGAGGTGCCCCTGGAGCGCGAGCTTTCCGGCAGATACCCGCGGGTGCAGATCGCCAACGACTGTGTCAGCGCCGCGGTGGCTGAACGAACCTTCGGAGCCGGCAGGGGAGAGGACGATCTGCTGTACGTCACCTGGAGCACCGGCATCGGGGGCGGTGCGTTCGTAGACGGGCATCTGCTCACCGGGAAGAATGACAACGCCCTTCACCTGGGGCACATCGTGATGAACTACCACGATGACGGAGAGCCCCTCTGCGGCTGCGGCGGGCGCGCCCATCTGGAGGCCCTGGTCTCCGGCCCGGCCATCGCCAGGGATTACGGCGCCCCGCCGGCAGAGGTTTTCCGGCGTTGCAGAAGCGGGGAGCCGGCGGCAACCGCGCTGATTCACCGGGTGGCCATGATCATGGCCACGGGGCTGTACAACGCGGTCGCCCTTCTGGACAGCCGGGTGATCATTGTGGGCGGCAGCGTGTCCAGGAACTGGGACCTTCTGGAGCCGCTGTTGGCAGAAGAGTTTTATCACGGTTTTCCGGCCCTGACAGGCGGTGTGGAGTTCAGGCGCTCGCAGCTGGATCGATACCTGGGGGACGTGGCGGGGTTGAGTCTGGTGATGCCGGAAAGCTGGATCGCGGAATGGCAGAAGCGGGAACCCTGGCGGCGGGCGCCAGAAACTACGGTGCTCGAGCCGGATATGTCCTAACGGGGGGATGAGATGAGCCACATTGAGATCGGCAGTCTGAGTGAATATTCGAAGACGTTCGTACCTCCGGAGTACGGAGAGGATTGCCGGGACGAGGACCTGAGATCGTTTCGAGTCGGCGGCCTCAAAACCCACCAGCCGTTGAGCTCCCAGCAGATCGAGATACTGGTAAAGAACAACAACACGGCGGAGGACTGGGATCGGATCCTGGTCAGCGAAAAGTTCGATCCACGGCTGGTGCGCAACTGTGAGTTCTGGGGTCTGGTCCGTATCGGTGATCTGTCACCCACGTATCTCGAGTATCACGAGCTCAGGCTTCCGGTTGGGCTTTCCAACAGCACGATCATATGCTGCGACATCGGAGACAACGTGGTGATGCGCAATGTCCATTACATTGCTCACTACATCATCGGTAACGGCGTGGTGCTGTTCAACATCGACGAGATGATCACCGTGAACCACGCCAAATTCGGCACCGGCATCGTCAAGACGGGAGAGCCGGAATCCGTGCGAATCTGGCTGGAGGTGGGCAATGAGAACGGGGGCAGGAAGATCCTGCCGTTCAACGGCATGCTGCCCGCCGATGCCTATATCTGGTCCCGTTACCGCGAGCTTCCGAAGCTGCTGGAACGTTTTCTCTCGATGACCGACAGAATGGCGGACAAACGCCGCGGTCACTACGGGATCGTCGGGGATCGGGCGGTGATCAAGAACAGCCGGATCATCAAGGACACCCTCATCGGAGCCGACTGCTATATCAAGGGAGCCAACAAGCTGAAGAATCTCACGATCAATTCGAGCCAGGAGGAACCCAGCCAGATCGGCGAAGGCGTGGAGATGGTGAACGGAATCGTGGGCTACGGCAACCGGATCTTCTACGGGGTAAAAGCCGTGCGCTTCTTCACCGGACGAAACGTGCAGCTGAAGTACGGCGCCCGGCTGATCAACTCCTACCTGGGCAGCAACTCCACGGTCTCCTGCTGCGAGATCCTCAACAACCTGATCTTCCCCTTTCACGAGCAGCATCACAACAACTCCTTCCTCACCGCTTCCACTCTCCTGGGCCAGTCCAATATCGCCGCCGCGGCCACCATCGGTTCCAACCACAATTCCAGGGCGAACGACGGTGAGGTCCTGGCCGGCAGGGGTTTCTGGCCCGGATTGGCCTCCAGCTTCAAGCACTCCTCCCGCTTCGCCTCCTACAGCCTGCTCGCCAAGGGAAGCTACCCCTGCGAGCTGAACATCACCCTGCCTTTTTCCCTGGTGAGCATTGCCGAGGACCGGCAGACGATCCAGCTGATGCCCGGCTACTGGTTCGAGCACAACATGTATGCGGTCGTGCGCAACGCCCACAAGTACGGTGACAGGGACAAGCGGGTGATCAAGGAGCAGAACATCGAATATGATTTCC
This sequence comes from Spirochaetales bacterium, assembly GCA_016935715.1. Classification (GTDB taxonomy): domain Bacteria; phylum Spirochaetota; class Spirochaetia; order SZUA-6; family DRHE01; genus JAFGQJ01. The sequence continues at coordinate 4,104 of JAFGQJ010000104.1, read as the reverse complement.
TGGCTCCGGACTCGGCGGAGGAGATGATCCGGGGCATGGAGGTGCTGGGCTCCGCCCTCGAAGGGGAGCTCGGACGGCCCCTCGGGGCCGGGGAGCTGGCCGACTGCGATAGAATCGACGCCTCCGTCGAGCTCTGGCTGGAGGGAATGGCGTACAAGCGCAGGGTCAGGATCCTTCACCCTCTTCGCGGCTACCTGTGGTACCGCAAGATGCTGCGTTTCTACGGAGCCAGGGAGCTCAAGGCCGTCGTCGAGCGGATGGTGGCGGGAAGGGGCAGGGGCCGGGGAAGATCGGCAAAACTCGGAGAAGAAATCGGGAAGCGCTATGCGCATCCGTACCGGAACTGGGAAAACATCGGCGGTCAATTGATCCCGCAGCCGGAGCTGGAAAAGCTGATAGGCGATGTTTGCGAGGGCAGGATAGATACCTGGCAGCGGCTTCACAGCTGCTACGATGAAGCCTGGAAGGCGTATCCGGAACAGAAAACCGCTCACGCACTGTACTGTCTCCTGTACAGCTGGGGGTTGGATTTCGGGGATCTGGACTCTGAGCGGATCCGCCGGATACTGGAGGAGTCGGTGCAGACCGCCGGGGAGCTGCTGGAGCGGGCCTACGGGTCGAGACGCAAGGACTACGAAAATCCATACCGGCGGGCAACCTTCCGCAGCCCGGCGGAGATGGAAGCGGTCTGGGGCAGGTTGGAGGACAATTCGTTTTTGAAAAGCTACACCGCCGAGATCCAGGAATACTGCCGGGAGGTCCGGGAGTGCCTGGACCGTCTTCCTTGAACTGTCCTGCGGATATGGGTACATTAGCCCCAACATGACGAGCACCGTGATCGACGCCGTTGTCTTCGACTTCGGCGGTGTCCTGACCCTTGCCCCTCCGCATCATCATTTCGAGACGCTGCGGAATCTCTGCGGGCTGGACATCGAGACCCTGCGGCGGGAGTACACACGGCAGCGCCCGGACTACGACCGGGGCACCATCGACAGCCGGGAGTACTGGAACCGCGTCGTCGATTCCAGGAAAAAGCCGGCCGAGCCGCAGGTCATCCGCTCGCTGTTTCAGGCGGACGCCGAAGGGTGGAACCGGATCAACCAGCCGATGCTGGAATGGGCCTTCAGCCTGCAGGCGGCGGGAATGCGGACCGGCATCCTCTCCAACATGCCTCGGGACATACTGGGATGGATCGAGGAACGTTTCCGGTGGATCGATCGTTTCGAAGTGAGGATCTTTTCCTGTGATTTGGGGGTGAACAAGCCGCAGCCGCCGATCTACCGTGAATGCCTGGACGCTCTGGCGCTCCAGGGGGACAGGGTCCTGTTCATCGACGACAGAGTGGAAAACGTGGAAGGGGCGAAGCGGGCGGGCTTCAGGGCCGTTCTGTTTCGAGGTTTCGAGGATTGTCTGGGGGAAATCTCCAGACAGGGCTGGTTATCGGCAGAGCCGGGCACGGATCGGGAGCACGGATGAAAGTTCCCCCCTCAACCCATCTGGCGGCAGTCAAGGACCCTCTCTCCCGACTGGTGCAGATCCTTTCCGGCGACTACGCCTACGTTTCGGTATTGTCGAGCGACTCGACGGGAATGCGCTATTCGGTCCGCAAGCGGGCCGTGGATATCCGTCAGAGCAGCTGGTGCGAGCGGGGATCCGTGCTCCGGGTCTACGACGGTCACGGCTACTCGGAATACTCGTTCAACGTCCCGGGCGGAGATTCGCCGCGGGAGATCGACGCCCTGGCCGCAGAGATCCGCCGGAAGCTCCGGCGCACCTCCGCCGCGGTCCGGCAGCTTCCCTTCGGTCATTCCGACCTGCCGGCGATCACCGAGCAGAGCCTATCCGGGCTCTGGCAGGGTGAGGTTGGAGTGCTGCCGGAGACGGTGGGCGTCGCGGAGACCATTCGGCGGCTGACCCGGCTCAAAGATCTCGCCTTCCAGCACAGCTCCAATCTGGTCGACGTGGATGTCCGCTTCGAGCACGTGAGGGTCTCAAAACTGTTTGTCTCCGGGCGACGGGAGCTGGAGCAGTCGTACCTCTGGGCTCAGGGGTACCTGGTTCCCGTGGTGCGGAGGGATCCGGTCATCCGGGAAATGTACAGCTCCTACGCCGGACTCAAGGGGGCGGAGCTCATCGACGAAATGGAGGCGGGTCTGCCGGAGACGATGAGCGTGGCCGAGCAGCTGCTGGACGCCGACCGCATCGAGCCGGGGGAGTACCCGGTGATACTCTCCCCCAACGTAGCCGGGCTTCTGGCTCACGAATCTTTCGGGCACGGCGTGGAAACCGACATGTTCGTCAAGGGCAGGGCCAGGGCGGCGCAATACCTCGGCAAGCCCGTGGCCTCTCCGATCGTCAGCCTGCACGACGGCGCCCGGGCTGCCCGGCAGACCGGATCCTACTGGTTCGACGACGAGGGCGTGTTGGGCGGTGACACGCTGGTCATCGATAGGGGGGTGTTCCGTGCCGGGATCTCGGACCTGCTGTCCGCCCTGCGGCTGAATATCACCCCCACCGGAAACGGCAAACGGGAGTCCTTCGAACGCAAGGCCTACGCCCGCATGACCAATACCTTCTTCACCGCCGGCAGCGATACGCTGGAACAGATGATCGCCTCCATCGAAAATGGATACCTGCTGGAGAAATTCATGTCCGGCATGGAGGATCCCAAGAACTGGGGCATCCAGGGGCAGATCCTCTATGCCAGGGAAATCCGCGAGGGGAAACTCACCGGCAGGATCGTGTCTCCGGCATTCATGTTCGGGTACGTGCCGGAAGTGCTCGGATCGGTCAGCATGCTCTCCGGGGATGTACAATATTCGGGAAGCGGAATGTGCGGCAAGGGTCACAAGGAATACGTGAAGAACTCTTCCGGCGGACCGTACATGAAGGCTGTGATGAGGTTGGGATGATGATCGACAGAGTACGGGATCTGCTGGGCAGGTTCGGGGATGTGAGCGCATGGAGGATCAGCGACAGGCAGATCGAGGGTAAGGAGCTGTTCTTCATTCACCGGGATGTGGATATGCAGCGCTGCAAGGACGTACGGCACATCTCGCTCACGATATACCGGGATTTTCTGGAGGGTAAGAAGAGCTACAGGGGTTCGGTGTCCGTGCAGATCCACCCCACCCACACGGACGAGGAGATCCGCCGGCTGATCGAGCAGAGTCTGGACTCCGCCCGCCATGTGCACAACGAGCACTACCCCCTCGTGGAGCCGGGTTCTCGGATCCAGCGGATGCCGGACAGCAGCTTCGCGGGACGCGCGCTGGAAGCGTGGCTGGCGCCCCTGGCCGAGGCGATCTATGCCCAGGAGGAAGAGGAGCAGGCCGGGATCAACTCCGTCGAGCTGTTCATCAATCGCTCGGAGAACCGAATCCTCAATTCGCAGGGTTTGGATGTGGCCTACACCGCCTACTCGGGGTACGTCGAGTTGATAGCCGAAGACGGCGGAAAGGCCGAAGACGGCCGAAGGGCCGGTGGCGTGGAGCTGTACAGAGAGATCAGTCTCTCCGAGTACGAACCGCAGTTCCTGGCCGCCGAGGTGCGGCGGCAGCTGCGCTACTGCAGCGACCGCGCCGCAGCCGCTCCGACCCCCCACCTGAAGCGTGCGGACGTTTTGATCACCGGGGATCCGGTTCCGGATTTCTTCCGGTACTACCTTACCCAGTCCGCGGCCCAGAGCGTGTACTCCGGTCTTTCGACGGCCAAAGTGGGCCAGTGCCTGCAGGGGGAGGGGATCAGCGGCGACGGCCTCAGCCTGAGCCTGGAGCCGTTTCTGCACAATTCGACGGCCTCGGCTCCCGTTGACGCCGACGGTTTTGCGTTGAGCTCCACGAGTGTCTTTGATGCGGGCAAGCTGGAGCGATACTGGGGTCCCCTGCGATTCTGCCACTACCTGGGAGTGCCTGCCACGGGGAGTATCGGCAATGTACGTGTCTCCGCGGGTTCCAGAAGCGTGGAGCAGCTGCGGAGCAGACCGCACCTGGAGGTGGTCTATTTCTCCGATTTCGTCAGCGAGCCGCTCACCGGAGACTTCGGCGGGGAGATCCGGCTGGCCTACTACACAGATCCTCGAGGAGACCGCCGCATCGTCACCGG
>JAFGQJ010000103.1 GCA_016935715.1 Spirochaetales bacterium | reverse complement strand
GGAGATGGCCGTTCTCCAGTGAAATGGTTGCTTCTCTGCAGCGTTCATCTGTTGCTCCTCCTCGTCAGGGTTTCAGGGCAGGATGGCACATTTCAGGTTGCCTCGGTAGCTACGGTGAAAGACGAAATCCATCATTGTCCTCCCTTTCTCAATCCTTGTTTTCCTGCCCTATCAGATACACGGCGAGCAGCTCGGCTCTCTGCGCGCCGAAGTTCTGCGACACATGCGGGATACGGCCATCGAAGAAAAGGACGTCCCCCGCGTCGAGCAGCAGCTCCTTCTTTCCCAGCTTGTAGGAGAGGGAGCCGGCCAGCATCAGGAGAAACTCGAAACCGTCACTCGTGACGCTCTTTCTTCTGGCCCCCGGCTCGATGCTCACGATCGAGGCTTCGAAGAACAGCTCACCCACCGTGCTCATGACGAGAGATCTGTAGGAAAACCCGCTGGAGGCTTCTTTCTCGATGGAGCGCTGTTCCTCCCGACGTACCAGGATGTAGCCGCCTTCCCGCCCGTGCTCGACCTCCGCCGTAAGCTCGCTCACGGTCGTATTCAACGCACCGGCGATCCTCATCAGTACGGGCAGAGACGGTATGGTCCGGAAGTTCTCCACTTTGGAGATGAATCCCTTGGATACCTCGGCCCTCTGGGACAGCTGCGTAGCGCTCATTCCCATACCTTTCCGCCGCCGTTTGATGGCTTGCGCCAGCTGGTACAGACCCGACTCCTGCATTGTTTCCTATTTATCACAAATATTGATTATTTGTCAACGCCATGTAGATGCTGATATTGTTTCCGGTGTAGGATATCCGATCAGCGGAATGCAAGCTCATAGAGCCGCTGCGCGGCCTTCCGGCTGGCAGACATGAGAATGTGGGGTCCGTTATGGTAATTGTCGCGCACAGAGGCAGCACTCGGCCGCATCCCGAAAACTCGATCGATGCCCTGGTCTATGCCAGAAACAGGGGCGTGGATGCAATCGAAATCGATGTCCGGCAGACCCGAGATGGCTTCTTCTATCTGCTCCATGACTCAAATTTACAGAGATTGTTCAATCTGGATCGCGAGATCGCCGGCGTGTCCGCAAACGATGTCTCTCGATTGACGTATACGGGCTTCCCGGAAACAAGGATCGCTCGACTCGAATCCGCCTTGGAGGCTGTTGGGGGATGCTGCGTGCTGCTCGTGCACGTAAAGAAGGGCGGTGAAACGCTGCACCACCTTGTCGGAATTTTGGATTCCTACAGGTATGAGCTGAAAAGCATAATCGGAATCACAACCGTGGACGACCTGAAATTCCTGAAGAAGAATGCTCCCAATTTCCGTACATTGGGATTCATTCCGGACCTGCAGAGTATCGGACCGTTTATCGATCATGGTGTGGATATCGTCCGTCTATGGGATAACTGGGTCGGCGGTGATCTTATCCGAGCCATACACGAACGCGGTCTTCCCGTGTGGGTGATGACCGGTTCTAAGATTGGCGGTGTGGGGGAAACCACGCCAGAGAGAATAGAAGAGCTCGATAACCTGGAGGTAGATGGAATAATCATCAACGATTTGGATATCGTACCGTTTCTTTAGCCTGACCAGATTTTCCGTCTGTTGCCCCAGATGATTCAGTCGGGATTTTCACCCCCGGGCTCACAGCCGGTCCAGGGACTGGAGCTTCATCATATCCTGGAAGGAGGCCTTCAGCTTCAGCCGGCGGCGGCGGAAGGCCTGCTGGCCGCTCAACTCCCCCCTTGTCATTGCCCGCAGGGTTTCCGAGTCCATCTGGTAGCTGATCTCGGGGCCGGGAAGCGGCTCCGGCAGCGCTTCGGGCGCCTGAGCGACGCCGTCGATCATGCGGATGAGAAAGTACTCATCGAAATCGCTGATGTGGTACTGCATGTCCTTGTTCCAGCCGCGGAAATTGCGGGCCACCCGGGGGTGGGCGTACTTCGAGCACTGCTCCTCCAGCAGCCGCAGCAGCTCCTCCCTGGACATACCGGGTCCTGTGCACCCGTGCCCTGACGGCCCCGCGGCCGGGCTCCCCTCCCCCCGTGCGCCTCTCCACAGGCGGACCTGCGCTCCAGCCTGCAGCCGCAGCTGACGGGCCAGGCGCAGCAGAGGCGGCACCCGCCGGGCTCTGCGCGCCAGCAGGCCCCGGGAATCCAGGTCCTCCGCCGCCTCGGCGAGCTCCAGTTGCGCCAGGCCCTCCCGGGTCTGCATCCCGGTATTCACGTCCCAGCCGCGCAACTGGTAGTACTCCTCCCGGAGGCGGAGGTACTGCTTCATATCCACCCGCTCGCCGATGCGGGAGACGATCCGGCCGTCGCCGCCGGGCACGAGGCATTCCGGGTCGGCGACGTGGCCCTCCAGGGGCTGGTGATGGAATTCCCGGGGGAGCACGTCGTCCTCACCCGCACGGTGCCCCTCCCTCAGTGCGATGGCCCTCTGCAGGTTGAAGATCCGGGCTCCGATGCGGTTCAAATCCTCCTCCGAGTGCTCGATACCCGTGGCCGCCGACAGGATGCGGCTCTCGATGCCGGGATCCCCGACATGGTCTTCCGAGTCGGGCAGGTCGATGACCGGAAACATCCAGTCGCAGGTCACCAGACTCTCCTTCGCGTACTGGCGATCCTGGATCCGCCTGGCCGCCAGAGCCTTGCCGGCCAGGGTCGTGAAATCCCCGGCACTTTCGCTGCCCCAGAAGCGCCGCGCGATTCCGCGAACGACCGCGGTGGAGATATGCGCCCCCGCCACTCCTTTGGCCCAGCTGGACCATTGGGCCAGCACCAGCCCGGCTTCGTGCAGCTGCTGGATCGGCTCCCGCGGCTCGAAGGGATAGAGCAGAGTGTTGACCGTGCAGTACCGCGGGTCGTAGGGATCGTTGTGGCGAAACAGAGCAAGCGCCTCCGGTCCCCGCTTCCGCGCCGCGCTATAGGCTCCTCCGGCCAGCAGTGCGCCGAAATCCTCCCCCGCAACGATCTCCCCCAGCAGCCGCTCGATGAACTCGAGGCTGCCGACCTTGTCCAGGGGGAGCCCGGATTCCGCCTCCGTGATCACCCCTTCGGCATGGCAGCGCAGCAGCCACTCGATCACGGTCTGCACCTCCCAGGTGTCGATCCCCAGCTCGTCGCAGAGGCGGTTGGCGTGAAAGGGGACGTCGTTCTCCTGCCCGTAGTAGCCCCAGGCGTGGGGCATGTAGAAGAAGCGGGACTGGCACATGAACTTGCCGCTGCTGCCGTCCTCCGCCGTGTATTTGACGCGAAGGCAGTTGGCGGGACAACCGTAGCAGGGCAGCTTGCGGGTCTTCGGTCCGTGGGCCATGAAATCGATCCCCCAGACCTTCACGTTGCCCCGGCCGTTTCCCCGCAGCTCCCGGGCCATTTCCCTCAGCTCTGCCGGGCGGGCCGTGTCCACGGCCCGGTTCTCCCCCCGGACCACGACGGCCTTGAGCATCTTCGAGCCCATGACCGCGCCCATTCCCCCGCTGCAGCTGGCATCCCCGTCGGCGAACAGGGTTGCGTAGGGCACGAGCCTCTCGCCGGCGGGCCCTATGGTCAGCACCCTGGCCCCGCCGCCCTGCCGGCGTTTCAGCCGCTCGATGGTCTCCGTTGTGCTCTTACCCCAGAGATCCTCCGCACTGCTGAGGCGGATGTCGCCGCCGTGAATCGACAGCAGCACGGGGCGGTCCGCCTTGCCGCGGATGATCAGGGCATCGTAGCCGGCGAACTTGAGCTCCGCTCCGAAACCGCCCCCCAGGTTTCCGTAGCAGAAGCGATGCCCCTGAGGCCTGGCAGCCTTGGCATACACTCCCCAGCGGGACCCGCCGAGGGCCGGAACGCCGGCCAGAGGACCGACTGCCAGGATCATGCGGTTGCGCTCGTCGAAGGCATCGATCTCCGGTCTCACCTCGCTCCAGTAGATCGCCGTGGCCAGGCCGCGGCCGCCGAGGAAGCGTTCGGCGTACTGGCGCGTATCCATGCGCCGCACCGCGCCGGTACCCAGATCGACGCTCAGGATCCTGCCGGCGTAGCTCTTCGCAGTCGGCACCTCATACCTCCCCATCATTCCTGCCGTCACTATCCGGCAATTTACCTCGTTTGACAAGGTATCGGGACGGCTGCGGCACGCACCATTCGCTCTGCGAATCTGGTGCTTGACAGTCCAGCCCGGGATGCCCACAGAATCTTGTATCAGCACAATCCGATACCAGCACAGCAGAGGTGCTGCCAGGAGGAGAAATGAAAATTGTGCTTGTCGGTGCAGGGGCCGTGGGAGAGGCGATCGCCGTGCTCGCCCGCCGGAGCGACCCGAACGGGGAGTGGCTCGAACGCATGGCGGTCTGCGACTACAACCTCGAGAGGGCGAAGGAGGTGGCGGCCAGGGCCGGGGACGCCCGCTTCGTTCCCGAGCGGGTGGATGCGGGCAGCCAGGGGGAGATCGAGGAGATGTGCAGGAAGCACGAGGCCGACTTCCTCATGAACGCCTGCGCCCCCAACTTCAACATGCCGATTTTTCATGCGGCCTTTCAGACGGGATCTACGTACATGGACATGGCCATGAGCCTGTCGGTGCGCCACCCCGATGAACCCTACGCCAGGACGCACGTGAAGCTGGGGGATGAACAGTTCGCCGAGGCCGACAGGTGGCGGAAAGCGGGTCTGCTGGCGGTGCTGGGTTCGGGCGTCGAGCCCGGGATGGTGAACGTGTTCGCTCGCTACGCGAAAGATCACCTGTTCGACGAGATCCACGAGCTCAACGTTCGTGACGGGGACAACCTCACGGTAGAGGGCATGGATGTGGCCTTCGGATTTTCCATCTGGACGACAATAGAGGAGTGTCTCAATCCGCCGGTGGTCTGGGAACGGGACAGGGGATGGTTCACCACCGCATCGTTTTCGGAAGCCGAGGTGTTCGTCTTCCCGCAACCGGTCGGTCCCACCGAAGTCGTCAACGTCGAACACGAGGAAGTGCTGATGTTTCCCCGCTACTTTGCCGACGCGGGGTTGAAACGCTGCACCTTCAAGTACGGGTTGAACAGGGATTTCCGTTCGGTGCTCAAAACCCTCGAGGCGCTGGGCCTGGACAGAACCGAGAAGATCCGTGTCGGAGATGTATCGGTGGCACCCCGGGACGTGGTGGCTGCAGCGGCTCCCGATCCCGCCAGGATCGGCCACCTCATGAAAGGATCGGTCTGCGCAGGGCTGTGGGCAAAGGGGATGAAAGAGGGGATGGAGCGCTCGGTCTACCTGTACAACCTGGCCGACAACCGGTTCTGCATGGACACGGTGGGCAGCCAGGCCGTGGTTGCCCAAACCGCCTTCAATCCGGTGATCATGATGGAGCTCCTGGCCCGGGGAATCTGGAAGGGCACGGGCGTCCTCACGCCGGAGTTCTTTCCGGCCGAGCCGTTCCTGCGGCGCATGGAGTCAACAGGCTTTCCTCCGGCCATGATGGAGATGGAGTCGGAGTACAAGCGGGCGAAAGACAGGGAAAACCTGAGCGCGGGGATGTCCTGAAAGGGGAGCCCGCGGCGTTCATCGACCCTGTTCGATCGTGCCCCGCTCCACGTAGGCGTAGGCGCTGTGGTTGTGGATGCTCTCGTAGTTCTCGGCCTCTACGCTGAACCAGCGGAACTCTCCGGTCTCCTCGAGCTTTTGGGTGACCTCGCGCACGACGTCCTCCACGAAGCGCGGGCGCTTGAAGGCCTGCTCGGTGATGTACTTCTCGTCTTCCCGCTTCAGCAGGGTGTACACCTCACTGGAACCGGATTGCTCGGCGATGCTGATGATGTCTTCGATCCAGAAAAACTTGTCGAACAGCAGCTTCAGGCGGACCATGCCCCGCTGGTTATGGGCCCCGAAATCGCTGATTTCCTGCGAGCAGGGACACACGGTGGTGATCGGGACCTGGATGCCCACGTAGAAATGCTTGTACTGGTCGCTCACCTCTCCCACGTACTCGCAGACGTACTCCATCATGCTGCGCTCCCCGGACACCGGGGCCTGCTTCTCTATGAAGTAGGGGAATATCACCTCCCCGTACGCCCGGCTCGCATCGAGAAGCATACGGACCTTATCCAGCATCTCGAGGAAATTGTTCATGGAGATGTCGACGTAGTATTCGTTCACCACGTCGATGAAGCGGCTCATGTGAGTGCCCTTGAAATCATGGGGAAGATCCGCGTACATGTTGATCGTGGCGACGGTCTGCTGAGTCTGATTTTTCTTGTCCAGCACGGAGATCGGATACTTCACGTCCTTCACACCGACCTTCTGGATTTCTATTCTGCGCGGGTCGTGCTGATTTTGTACGTCTTTCATTGCCGGTTTACACTTCCACGGCCGATTGATCGAAGGAGTACTGCACCTGCTGATACTGCAGCCGCAGCTCCTTGACCTCATCCCCGACGTACTTGCCGTCCACCAGGCATTTCTTGAAAAGCTCGGCTATGATATCCATCTCGGTTTCCTTCATGCCGAAACGGGTCATCTCCTGCACGCCCAGCCGGATACCTGAGGGATTGGCCACGTTCTCCAGCGGCTCGTGGGGCAGCAGGTTCATGTTGAGGATGATGTTGTTGTCCTTCAGGTGCCGGGCAACCTCGTCACCTCCGCCGAACTCCATCACATCCACGGCCAGTTGATGGCTCTCGGTGTAGCCGAACTCGTGGGCCTGGACCTTTATTCCCAGCTCGTGCAGCTTCTTGCCCAGATGCCTGGCGTTGGCGATGACCTGCCTGGCGTACTCCTGGCCGAACTCCATCATCTCGTAGACGGTGATCGACAGGGGCACCAGGGTATCCAGATGGTGGTTGGAGGAGGAACCGGGGAAGGCGCCCTTGTCGATCTTGCGCCACTCGTTTTCCCCCGCGTTGCTCAGGATGATCCCCCTCTGGGAACCGAAGAAGGTCTTGTGTACGCTGCCGGTGATCAGGAGGGCTCCCTCCTGCAGTGGATTCTGGAAGCAGCCGCCCGCGATCAATCCCAGCACGTGGGCGCCGTCGTACAGGACCGCGATGTCCCGCTCCCTGCAGACAGCGACCAGATCGGCCACCGGTTCGGGGAACAGAAACAGGCTCTTGCCGAAGATCAGGACCTTGGGCGAAACGGCCCGGATCAGCTCGATGGTCCGCTCGACGTCGATATGGTAGCCGTCGGGGGTCAACGGGAAGTTCACGATGTTTGTCGTGTACTTGCCGACCGATCCGGCCCGATGGTGGCTGATGTGTCCGCCGCCGGGGGTGGAGTTGACCATGACGACATCTCCGGGGCGGATAAAGCGGCTGAACACTGCATCGTTGGCTATGGTGCCGCTGATCGGCCGGACGTCGACCTGCCGGCAGTGGAAGAGGCTCTTCATATGCTTCTTGAGCCGGCTCTCCACCTCATCGATGAGCTCGGTTCCCTGGTAGTAACGTTCTCCGGGATGCCCCTCGGCGTAGCGATGGGCGAAATCCGAGCCCATCACCCTGCGAGCCCGGTTGCTCAGCACGTTCTCGCTGGCGATGAGGTTGAGGGTGCTGCTGCGCCACTGATTTTGCTTTTCGACGATCTCTTCGATCTGGGAAACGTTTCGTTCGTACATGATGGGATAAAAGATATCCCGGCGCCGCCTGGGAGGTCAATAAGGCGCGCGCGGGCGCGGGGGGTGAGCTTTGCCCCTACCGGTCGTGCTCCCGGTCGTGCTCCCGGTCGAAGTTTCCGATCTTCTCCAGAACCGCCTCCCGGGCCTCCTCATAGATCTGTCGGATCATGGGATCCCGGAAATTGAACACCCGCTCCTCGAAGGTAGTGGTCTGCAGGCGGTCGAACAGGCGGGCCTCGGCCTCGGCTATGCTCTTGCCGTAGATGTGGTAGGAGTCAGCCTGCCAGTTCAGGCGGCCCAGCTCGACCTGCCTTCCGCTTCGCCGGGCGATCTCGTCGGCGATCACCTGCCGGTTGAACTGGATGAACCCGAACATGTTCATGAAGTTCGCTCCCCAGGCATCGTTGGAACGAAAGCGCACGTTGCAGTTCAGCCAGGCCACGCCCTGCTCGTCGGCCAGCAGCCGGTACCACAGCGACTGCAGGCAGGGAGGGTCGTAGCAGTCGAAATCGATGTTCGGCATCCAGGTGATCATCTGCGCCTGCCGGCTGTACGGCTGCGCCACCAGCTTGGCGATCACCTGCTCGATCTGATCGACGGAAAAAGGCCCGGTCCGGACCGACCGCCCGTCCGCCGCCTCCCGCCAGCTTCCGTAGGATTGCAGGCGCATGTGGTAGGTGTACTCCCAGCGGGTGTCCTGAGGATCGTTCATGTTCTTGACCCAGTGGTCCTTGGCCCCGCAGAGCTCCAGGACGTATTCCTGCAGATCCTCGATGCCGCCCGGAAAGGCCTTGTGAATCATCGGATCGGCCCACGGATCGAGCACGGTGATGTTCATGGTGGCGTCGATGCTGAGAGGATCCCCGGGCTGGTCGTACTGGGTCGCGACCCGGACTCCGTGTTCGAACAGCGAGATCAAAGCCCGTTCGTAAGCTTCGGCCAGGCTGCTGCCCTGGACGAACAGCACCGGTATGTTCTTCATGATTCACTCCCCCGAGTCAATGCCGGAAGCTGCGCTGGCCGGTGAACACCATGGCCACGCCCGCTTCGTTGCAGGCCTCTATCGCCTCGTAGTCCCGCTCCGATCCCCCGGGCTGGATGACCGCGGTGATTCCCTCCCGGATCCCCACGTCCACGCCGTCGCGGAAGGGGAAGAAGGCATCCGAGACCATGCGGGCCCCCTTCAAGCCCCCACGCTGCTCTTCCACTTCCTCGTCGATGCTCCGCCTGTCGCGCTGCTCCGACAGCAGATTGTAGGGCTTGCCGTGCCTCTGCCAGCTGATCCGGTCGGCCAGCTTGCGGTAGGCCTTGTCCCTGGCGATCTCCGCCACCCCGACCCGGTCCTGCTCCCCGGTGCCGATGCCCACCGTCGCCCCGTCGCGCACGTAGATCACCGAGTTGCTGGTGATGCCCGACTCGACCAGCCAGCCGAACAGCAGATCCTGCGCCTCCGCATCTGTCGGGGCCCTGGCTATCCGGTACTCCCGGCCCTGGTGGCTCGCCTCGGCGGGGAGGAAATCCTCGATCCTCAGGGTCCTGGGGGCGTAGGACCACTGGGCCACGATCCCGCCGTCGATCAGGGTCTTGAAGTCCACCACCCTGGTGCCGACGAACTCCTGCAGGCGCCCGATGTTGCCGATCCGCATCACCCGCAGGTTCTTCCTCCGGGCCAGGATATCGAGCGCCCCCTCGGCGAAATCGGGAGCGGCCACCACCTCGCAGTACTGCCCGGCAATCAGCTCCGCGGTTTCCCGGTCGATCCGGCGGTTGACCGCAATCGCCCCGCCGAAAGCGGCGAGCCTGTCGGCCATGTAGGCCCGCTGATAGGATTCGGCCAGGCTGGCGCCCAGGGCGACGCCGCAGGGATTGTTGTGCTTCACGATCACGGTGCACGGCTTGTCCTGGAAATAGCGGAGGATGTTCAGGGCGCTGTCCACGTCGGTGATGTTGATCTTTCCCGGATGCTTGCCCGATTGCAGAAGCTCGGGTTCCGAGGCCAGGTAAAGGCCCGGCTGGATGCTGTGCACCTCTCCGAGAACCAGGTTGCCAGACACCAGCTTGTACAGAGCCGCTTCCTGGTCCGGGTTCTCTCCGTAGCGCAGGCCCTGCTCCTGCCCGCCGATGCGCCAGCTCACCCTCTGGAACTGCAGGCACTGGCGTCTGCCTTCCCGGCTGAAGCAGATCTCCAGAGTATCGGGAAAGTGGTCCCGGGTGATGCTGCGATAGGCGTCTTTCAGGCCGGGCCGGCCCTTCCGGGCGCCTCCGCCTTCCCTCTCTTTTCCGCTCACGGAAGCACCTCCCGGTAGCTGTCGCGCACCTTCTCCGGCCGGCAGGTTCCCAGGTAGGCGGCGATCGTCGTGTCGTACTCCGCCGTGTAGGCGAAGGTCTTGCGGGCCAGGCGGAAGCGGGTGTCCAGGGACAGTCCTCCATCATTCTGTTCCAGCTCCTCGATGACCGCCCCGTAGTCCACCGGATCCACGACCGCGGCGACCCTCAGGAAATTCTTGGCCGCGGCCCGGATCATGCAGGGGCCGCCGATGTCTATATTGGCCCGGGCCCGCTCGGGCGTCGCGTCGGCCCGCATGATCGTGCTGCGGAAGGGATAGAGGTTGACCACGACCATGTCGAAGGGCACGGCTCCCGTGCGCTCCAGGTCCCGACGGTGATCCTCATTGTAGGTTTCACTCAGCAGACCCAGGTAGACCTTGAAATCGAGGGTCTTGACCAGGCCGCCCTGCATCTCCGGCTGTCCCGTGTACTCGGATACCGCCACCAGCCGGTCGGCCCTGCGGGTGCCGAGCATATCGGCGATCGCCCGGTGTGTTCCCCCCGTAGAGTAGAGGGTCAATTCGGGATTGATCCGCAGCAGCTGCGGAACGAAGGCATCCAGCCCTGCCTTGTCGTACACGCTCACCAGCACCCGCTGGATCCTGACTCTGTCGTCGACTTTTTCCACGAAGTTCATGGCTGCATATGTAAAACAAAAAACGCTTCCGTGTAAAGGCGCCCTCAAGAGCTCGCCCGACCCCGGATCCCCCGCTCCCGCTCCATCTGTTCGATCTTCTCCTGCAGCTCACCGTAGCGCTGCTCGTTCAGCGGATAGAGGATGAGCAGGAAGGCGCCGGCGGCGAAGAACAGCGCGGTCACCGGCCCGATCAGCAGCCGGATTCCCAGCCGGGCGAGCCCCGTCTGGGCGGCTTCGGCAACGTAGCCGGTGGCATGGAGGATCAATCCGCTGACCGCGATGGCCAGCCCCTGCCCTGCCTTGCTGAACAAGGTCCAGATGCCGTAGTAGCCGCCCTCGCGGCGTTCGCCGCTTTGCAGGTAGCCGTACTCCACCGTGTCGGGCACCATGGACCAGGGCA
This sequence comes from Spirochaetales bacterium, assembly GCA_016935715.1. Classification (GTDB taxonomy): domain Bacteria; phylum Spirochaetota; class Spirochaetia; order SZUA-6; family DRHE01; genus JAFGQJ01. The sequence goes on along the minus strand of JAFGQJ010000103.1, from coordinate 14,408 downwards.
TGGGGTAGGTGGTGGACAGCCCGAGGCCGGCGGCAAACATCATCACGAACACGAACACCACCCCGAGCTCGTGCCCCAGGGCAAAGACCAGCAGGCAGGCCACGGAGATCAAAAGCATTCCAGCCGCGTAGGTCGTTTTCTTCCCTATCCGCCTGGAGACCAGAACGGCCACGGGAATGAACACCATCGCCGTGACCAGCAGGATCAGCAGGGCCAGGGTGGTGAGCCCCTCGTTGTCGTGGATGTATTTGAAGTAGTAGATCATGGTACCGCTGACCACGGTGACGGCGATCATGTTCATCATGAAGACGAGCAGGAGAATCATGAACGGCCTGGTCTTGAAGACGTGCAGGGAGGACCTGAAGAAACCGGCCTTCGGCTGCACGGTGCTCGCCAGCCCGGGCTCCCGCACCGATGCGAAGGTGACCAGAGCGGAGCCCATCATCAAGGCCCCGAACACGGCTCCCATGACGGAGAATCCGACGTTCCTGTTGGGAAGGGAATTGACCAGGGGCAGGGCCGCCCCGGCGCCGATCAACGTTCCCACGACCATGAAAACCGCCCGATAGCCGTTGAGGCTGCTGCGCTCGTGGTAGTCTTTGGTCAGCTCCGGCGTGAGGGAGGAGTAGGGCACGTTGACCACGGTGAAAACCGTGCTGAGGAAGCAGTAGGCCGCCACGGCCCAGATGAACAGGGCGGTGGGGTTGCTCAGCCTGGGATTGGTGAACAGGACGATCATGGCGATGAACCATAAGAAGGAGCCGAACAGCAGATAGGGTCTGCGGCGTCCCCAGCGGCTTCGGGTTCTGTCGGAGATGTATCCCATCATGGGATCGGTCAGCGCATCCCAGATCTTGCCGATGGCCACGGCGATTCCCGCCATTGCCGCGGAGATCCCCACCGTGTCGGTGAAATAGTTCAACAGCCAGAAGGCGATCACCGTGAAGTAGAGATTGCCTCCCAGATCGCCCACCCCGAAACCGAGCTTGACTTTCACCGGGAGTTTCTGGTTTTCATCCATCCGCCCGACCCTCCTCCGCACTCATCGTGCCATATTCTGATCGCTGCCTCCGCAACGGTCAAGGCAGCCGGATGTTCAGCTTGGTCGTGTGATTCTTGTAAAAGCGGAAGCCCCCGCCCTCTCCGATGATGCGGAACACGGCATCCGGGTCATCGATCCTGATCCCGGACAGGCAGCGGACCGGCAGGTCCCGGAACGCCCCGGCCAGCAGGGGCGTGGAGGGTCCCAGGATCGCCACCTCCCGGCAGCCCGCCGCCAGCCGGAGCAGATCGTCGATGGTGTCGTTGATGATCGACGTGGCGGTGATGATCGCCACCTGGCTGTGCGGCAGCAGCCGCCGGCTGTCGCCCTCGGGGCCGGCTCCCGGTTTCGGCGTCTGATCCACCGCGCTCACATCCACGGAGACGGTTTTAAGCTTTTCGAGCACGGGCAGGAAGCAGCCGACCATGCAGACCCTGTCTCCCTCCCGGATGTCCAGATGATCCAGGATATCCCCGCCGGCGGCTCGCGGATCCCGGAAGAATTCCGCGATTACGGCGTTCGCCGCCGCCATGCCGAGGGCCGAGCTGACCAGCTCTTCACTGCCGAGGTGTTCGATCAGCTGCTGCGCCTTCCGCCCGGCCAGGTGGCCCTGACCGCTGAGACCCGCTCCGCAGGGCTGGCCGGATCGCTGGGCGGGAAAGGTGAAGGCTGTTCCGGTGGCGCCCGATTCCAGCTGGACGGCGCAGTAGATCAGCCCGATCTGGGCCCGCAGCACCCGGACTTCCTCCGCCCGCTCCCGGATCTGATCCCGGATCCTCTGCGAGACGGGAGTCATCCGTCCGTACCGGTTGTACATCTTCTTGCCACGACATGCTCCAGGCGGTTATTGTACTACAGTTCGTCTCGAGATATAAAGGAACGATTCGTGGCCGGCGTTTTTCTTCTTCAAAACACGATACAGGAGTACGCCTGGGGCTCCAGGAGCTCCATCCCCGAGCTGCTCGGACAACCCGCTCCCGCAGCTCGTCCCCAGGCCGAGCTGTGGATGGGAGCACACCCCAAGGCTCCCTCCCGGGTGATCCTGGAGGAGGGGAAACACCCGGTGGAGCTGACCCTCTCCGAGCTGATCGCCCGTGATCCCGAGGGGATGCTGGGACCCTCGGTGGCGGCCAGATTCGGGGCGGCTCTGCCCTTCCTGTTCAAGGTGCTGGCCGCGGCCCGGCCGCTTTCGATCCAGGCCCACCCCGACCGGGAGCAGGCCCGCCGCGGCTTCCGGAGGGAGAACGAGCAGGGGATCCCGCTGGACGACCACCGGCGAAACTACAGGGACGACAACCACAAACCGGAGGTGATCTGCGCCCTCACTCCCTTCTGGGCCCTGAACGGTTTCCGCCCCGTCGCGCAGATGATCGACCTGCTGCAAGCTGCAGAGCTCACCGGCATCGGCGGACAGGTCTCCGCCCTTGCCGCCAGCCCCGATTCCGCCGGCCTGAAATCCTTCTTCGCCGCCGTGATGCGGCTGCAGCAGCGGGACCGGCAGCAGGCGATCCGGGAGGCGCTGGAGTGGGCCGGCCGGAATCCCACCGCGGATACGGCCCGCTGGATCCTGCGCCTGGCGGAGCTACACCCCGGTGACATCGGGGTACTGTCCCCGCTGCTCCTCAATCTCATCCGCCTGCAGCCGGGGCAGGCGATGTTCCTGGAGGCGGGGGTGCTGCACGCCTACCTCGAGGGAACGGGCATCGAGCTGATGGCCAACTCCGACAACGTGATACGGGGGGGATTGACCTCGAAGCACGTGGACGTGGAGGAGCTGCTTGCGATCCTGCGTTTCGAGGGACGGGCGCCGCAGCTGGTGGAAGCGGCCGAAACCGCGCCGGGGCAGCGGGTGTACCAGACGCCCGCCGCGGAGTTCCGACTGGCCGAGATTCGCGTAGAAGCGCATCGGCCCCACCGCAGCCCGGGGAGCGGGAGCGTCGAGCTGATGATCGCCGTCCGGGGTGAGGGCAGGATCGAGGCCGGAGCATCGCTCGACTTCGGCAAGGGGGACTCCCTGCTGATCCCCGCTTCCACGGGCGGGTACCGGATCCACGGATCGCTGCACCTTTTCAAAGCCTGGGTTCCCCTCTAGCCCGGTTCTATCCCGGCCTCTCCGCACCCCGTCTGCCGCGGGCACACACGCGGGCGAAAATCGTGTATAATTGTCCCGTGAAACGCGTCCGCGCCTGGGCCGAAACGATCGCGAACTCCACCAGAAGGGCTTTTTTCGGCAAGGAAGAGGCCATCGAAAAACTGCTCATCGCCCTGCTGTGCAGGGGCCACGTTCTGATAGAAGACGTCCCGGGAGTGGGCAAGACCATCGCCGCCCGGGCGCTGGGTCAGAGCCTGGGAGGCACCTTCAAGCGCATCCAGTGTACGCCGGACCTGCTGCCCGCCGACGTCCTCGGGGTCTCGGTGTACAATCCCAAAAGCGGTGAGTTCTCCTTCCGGGAGGGACCGATCCTGAGCAACGTCCTGCTGGTGGATGAGATCAACCGCGCCACCCCCCGCACCCAGTCTGCCCTCCTGGAGGCCATGGCGGAAAACCAGATCAGCGTGGACGGGCGGCGCATCCTCCTGCCCGAACCTTTCTTTCTCATGGCCACGGAAAACCCGGTGGAGTTCGAAGGCACCTTTCCCCTGCCGGAGGCTCAGAAGGATCGGTTTTTCCTGTCCCTCGAGTTCGGCTACCCGGACCGTGTTTCAGAGGAAGAAATCCTGGAGAGTCAGAGGAGGACCTCCCACCCAGTCACCGACATAGAGGCGGTCACGGATCTGGAAACCGTGCTCGCCATGCAGCAGCTGGTGGTGGAGGTTCACGTGGCCCCCGCGCTGCGCGGCTACATCCTCGACATAACCGGCCAGACCCGAAAAGAACCGCGCCTGCGTCTGGGCGTTTCGCCGCGGGGATCCCTGGCACTGTACAAGGGGGCGCAGGCCCTGGCCGCCATCCGCGGGCGGGATTACGTGGTTCCCGAAGACGTCAAGGAGCTGTTCATCCCGGTGTGCGCCAAGCGGGTGATCGTGCGCTCGGAGCATCTGATCAAGGGGATCACCGCCGAAGAGCTTCTCCGCCAGGCGATGGAGAAGGTGGAGGTCCCGGTTCTCAAGGGCGTACGGTGAAGACGATCCATCTGGTCCTTCTGCTGGCCCTGCTGGTAGTCGTCGTATTCTTCCCCCTGCGGATCCTGCAGTTCGTGATTCTGCTCTACGCGGCGGTGATCGGTTTCTCCTACCTGTACTCCCGGATCATCCGCCGCTACGTCGTGGTCCGCAGGCAACAGCAGGTGCTGAGAACCCACCGATTCGATCCCATCGAGATCATCCTGATCGTGGAGAACCGCAGCCCCCTGCCGGTCGCTTACATCAACGTAATCGACGAGCCCAACTACTTCTTCGCCTCGGAGCCCGGAAACTTTCTCCTCAAGCTCCGGCCGGGGGAGCGGAGGGTCCTGAGCTACCCGATAGAGAGCCAGCAGCGGGGGCAGTACAGCGTGGGGCCCGCCGTCATCCAGGGAAGCGATCCCCTGGGCCTGTTTCCCTTCCGCAAACGCTGCGGACGATCCCAGAGCCTGATCGTGTACCCGGAGGTGCTGCCGCTGGATCTGCACAGCTACGAGGGCTTGCCGGCCGGCAGCATCCGGGTGGAAAACCCGATATACGAGGACATGACCCGCTATCGGTCCCTGCGGGAGTACATGCCGGGAGACAGCCTGAGAAGGGTAAACTGGAAATCTTCCGCAAAAACCGGGCAGCTGTTCGTGATGGACTATCTGCCGAGGCTGCTGGCTCCGGTCCTGATCCTCCTCGACCTGGATAGCGAGGATTACCCGATGCGCCACCGCTACCACAGGATCGAGCGGGCGGCCGCGCTGGCCGCCTCCCTGGTGGTTCATTTTCTCTCCCTGCGCCAGGAGATCGGCCTGATCGCTTCTGCCCGGATCGGCCAGGATGCCGGGTTTGCAGCCGCCGAGATACGGGGTACCCACGAGCACGCCACCACCATCCTCGAGATCCTGGCAAGGATGGAGCCCGTCCGGGGCGGCGCGACCGTCACCGAGCTGCTGTTCACCGCCGGCATCGAGGTTCCCGTGCGCACGCGCATCGAGGTCATCACCCCCGTGCTGTCGGACCTGGACGGCGCCCGCCTCCGGCAGATCAAGGGCAGGGGCTGCACCGTGGAAATCTTTCTTTTCGGGGAGCAGCAGCAGCTGTACCGGCAGAGATACGCGGGGCAGTTCCCCATTCACTCGATAGCGGACTTCGGAAATGAGCTGGTCCATCAGTAGGCGCACCCTCCGCCTGTACCGCTCCGGCGTGCATCCGCTGCTGTCGATCCTCCTGCCTCTCCTGTTCCTGTTGAGCCTGGATCAGCTGCTGCGGGTGCTCATTCCCCAGGCATCCCTGTTTCCCCGCAACGTTACGCCCCTGCTGCTTGCCGCGGGCATCGAAGAGGCGGTTGTGGGAAACCTGCTGTTCAACGAGCGGGCCTCGTTCGCAGCACGGGTGCGCGAGCTGGTGCTCCTGCTGGCACTGTGCTTCGGATGCCTCTTCGTTTTCCTGGCCCTGCAATCGGGACGGGGACTTCGTCTCAGCACGGCCTTGATCTACCCGATGGTGGTGACCCTGCTGCAGTGGCTGTTTTCCAGCGCCGTCCATGCCGGTCTGAGGGAGAGGGAGGTCCTGCTCGGCGCCCTCACCGGAAATACGGGCGCCGCCCTGCGTCACAGCCTGCGAGATTCCTCTTTCCAGGCGGGTCTTGCCATGAGGGTATTGCGCGGCATCAGGGCGATGGTTCTGGTGTTCCAGTTCCTCATCGTCCTGGTTCTGGTCACGGCAGCGGTCCTGGAGCGCCGTCCCCCCCTTCTCTGCGGTCTGGTGGTTGCCCTGCATGCGATCGGGGGCCTGCTGGCGTTGGGCCTTCTCCGTATCTTCGAGGAGGAGCAGCTCCTGCTCGGAAGCGGCCTGAGGGTTCCGCTTCATCTCGGGCGGAGGCGGCTGCTCTTCGCTGCGCTGATCCTGGCCGCCTCGGCCGCCCTGGTGGCCGTGGCCGCCCGCAACGCTTCGCTGCTGCCCCTCTCCGCCCTGATCGCCCTGCTGCAGAAGCTCGCTTCCCTGCTGCGCCTTCCCGACCGCCGGGGCATGAGCGAAGGTCTGCAGCAGCTGCTCATCGAACGGCAGCGCTACTACGATACCATGCGCCTGCCGCAGGAGCCTACCGTGGTGAACCCCCTGGCCCTGCTGTTCGTGGAGCTGCTGCGGCGGCTGTTTACCACGCTCCTGGGAACGGGCTTGTTCCTCTTCCTGGCCTTTCCGCTGCTGTCCAGGGATTTCCTCGAGCGGCTGCACGAAATGAGACCCTTCGACGCCCTCAGGAAGAGAATAAAGACCCTCCTGGGATTCACGCTTCGGCTGTGGCTGCGTCTCCTGCATTGGATGCGCTCCCGCGGCCGGGCGGGGATGCAGACGGCGGACGAGGAAGGGCAGGCCCGCAGGCTCCCGAAGCGGATCGGGACGATCTCCCGGCGCCCGTCGGTACGCAAAAGAATCCAGATGAGCAGGGTCGAGCGGGCCTTCCTGGCCCTGGTCAGGTGGGGCGAGCAGTCGGGAGTTCCCTTCGTTTTCTTCTACACCCCCGGGGAATACGCCGTCAGGCTGGCCGCCTTGGTCCCCGCAGGCGCCGGGCAGCTGGACTACGTGGTCGAGGTCTTCGAAGAGGTGATGTTTTCCCCACACCTGGTAGCCCCCGGCCGCATTGCCCGCTATTTCCAGATGATCCGATCGATGCGCCGCCTCAATCCGGCGGGGACAGGGGCGGCAGGGACGAGCTCCCCCTGAGCTCCCCGGCCAGGATATCCATGCGATGCTTTCGCTCTTTCCTACAGCACCCTCGTGCCGGGAGCCACCTGGCCGTCGGGCCGCACCAGCACGACGTCATCCTGCCCTGGAATCGCGCCCAGCACCAGTACCTGTGACGAAAAACCGGCAATCTTCCTGGGGGGAAAGTTGGTCACCCCCAGAACCTGGCTGCCGATCAGCCCTTCGGGATCGTAGCGCCGCGTGATCTGGGCGCTGGAGGTCAGGACGCCGGATTCGCCGAAATCGATCCACATCTTGATAGCCGGCCGTCGGGCCTCGGCGAAAGGCTCCGCCCGCACGACCGTACCGACCCGAATCTCGATATTCACGAACTCATCGTAGGTTGCCATGGTTGTCTCCATCGTTGCCTGTATCTCGAGAATACGGGCCGAGCTGACGCCGGTCAATCGCACCGAACGCCTGCCGCACCGAACTCCTGTATCAATTGCTCTGTCTCCGGTAAGATATGACGATAAGGAGGTCGCCCCATGAATTTCGCGGAACCATCCGTACCATACACATCCGAACCGTCAGGAACGGCCGTGCTGGAAGTCGATGTAAAATCCCGCTTCAAGCTCTATTTTCTCCAGATCCTGGGGAGAGAGGATCGGAGCAGGTATGAGTGGGCTGAAGCTCGCCGGACGAAAGAACAGACCATTGACCAGCTCCGATCACAGTCCCTGGGGGGGGTCGGTTTTGCCTGCGTTTTCCCCCACATCACCAAGGTCTTTTCCTTCGGTTCCCCGCAGGGGGAGCGGGAAACCAACCTGTATGTACGTGCCTTCGGCGGAGATCCCCTTCAGCCGATCGCTCTCGAATACGGGCGGAGCATGGAGGTCGCCTGCGCCGGCGAGATGGACATCGCCTGCAAAGAGTTCGCCCTCTGGCGCAGATGCTCGAGCGTGGAGGAGTATCTGGAGGAATATGTTCGTCCCAGTACCTGCAGTTTCTCCGACCATCAGAAGCTGAGGGAATTTCTCTCCGCGAGGACGGATTAGCTCCGGCTTCGGAACGCCGTCGGAGCGGTCAGGCGGTGCCAGCGCCGCACCAGGGCGGCCTTTTCCGCACTTCCGCGGGGATGATAGGCCGACACCAGGATCAGGCGTGTCCGGTGGCGCCGGCACAGATCGGCCAGCCGCTCCAGGTAGCTCTCTCCGTCCTCGCCGTCGAGCAGGGGCAGGTGCCCGAAGTACACGGTACCGCTCCTGCCGCACAGGGAAAACAGCTGCTCCGGATCGTACATCTCCGGATTCCCCAGGTTCAGGGTGGAGATCTCCTGCATCCGGCAGAGCATCTCCAGGAAGCCGGGGTGATGCCCGCAGTAGTGCATGAACAGCCGTCCGAAGGGCCCGGCCGCCCGCCGGATGAAGGGCAGACAGAAAGTTCCGATCATCTCATCGGAGATCAGGGTCGCGCTGTCCTCGGAGATGCGGGCTCCCGTGTCCGGGAACCAGGCTCCGATCGGCATGCCGTGCCCGTGCACCATGGAACCACTGCTTTCTCCCAGGAGCCCCTTGAACAGTCCGGTAACGGTCAGGAAAATCTCGAGACTTCGCTCCTGAATCTTCAGAACCTGAGCAGCATGGTCGCTCAGCAGGTACAGGAGGTCGGTTCCCACAATCAGGTGGGAGAGATCGAAGATCCCCTGGGTGTCCGGAACGTACGGGTATACCTCTGCCGGGACGAGACCCTGCTCTTTGCGCCTGCTGAACAGCTGGTAAAAACTCCAGGAGAAGAGCATCTCGTTTTTCAGCAGATCCTCCGGGTCCAGGGGAGTCTGGAGGCCGAGGTACCGCTCCGGGCTGAGGTGCTCGCTCAGCCAGGGGTGGAGCTCCGGCTGGACCTCGATGCGCAAACCCAAACCGCTGGGCAGCAGCGTGGTTCCCAGGTCGGAGCGAATCGTGGGAATACCGTCGTCGACAAGCTCCAGGTGCGGTTCGACTTCCAGCAGGCGCTCTTCCAGGTGCTTTCCCACGTCCCGGTGCTGCTCCACCAGATCGTGGCGGAGGTACGGCCTGCCCCTGGCCAGATGCGGCTCCGTGAACAGAATGGCACAGGAACCCTCCCCGCTCCAGAACTCCTCGAAAAAGCGGAACTTCCCGCGGATGGGATCGGCTGCCCGGGTGCGGCTGTCCATTGATCGCTTGCCCCGATGCGGGTATGGATCAACCCACCCGGACCTTGACCACCACCTTGCGTGCCTGCTGCGGCTCGTCCCAGGCGCAGTTGGGCTTGTGGGCGTCCTCCGGGTAGAACACGGCGAAGCTGCCGGCGGTCAGCCGCAGCTCGCCTCGCGCTTCCCCGGAGAGAAACACCACGTCCTGCTGCTGCGAATAATCCTCCAGCACGGACAGCTCCTCAGTCGGAGCCCAGTAGATGATCTCCCGCCCGGAGAGGATGCACTGGATATCGATGTAGTTCCTGTGCGCCTCGAAACGACGATCCTTCTCAGCCTCCGTTTCGTAGGACAGAACGAGGGCGTAGAGATCATCCCCGTCGATCGGGTGCCTGCCCTCCGCCATCGCGGTGAAATCCGTTTCGCCCAGGTACGCCAGTGCCTTTCCGATGCGGGGATGCAGCTGTTCGTATCGCCCGCGATTCTCGAGAACATCCAGGATCATTTTTCTCCTCCTCTCGACGCCTCTGAAGCGCAGTCATCGGCGAATGGGCCGCCCGGCTTGCGCGCCTGCCCGCAGCCGGTATGAATCCGGCGCTTCAGTCTACTCCACTTTCTTCGCACGAACCAGCGCGCCGACACGATCGGCTCATGGCATTCCAACCGGTGGCCGCTGCTCTCTCCAGCCCCCCTGGATCATCCGTTGCAGCTCGGCCGCGGTCTCCCGACAGCCGGGCAGCCCGGCACGGTTTTCGGTCTCCAGCGGGTCCTCGAGGTAGTCGAACAGTTCCCTGTACAGCCGCTTTCCCCGGCCGTCCAGGTACAGCGTGTAGCGGTAGCGTCCGGTACGGACCGTGTGGGCGATATCGTAGACCTGCAGGCGGTCGTGCCACATGTGCCTGCGGTGGCTGAAGACCGCCCGCTTCCACTCCCGGCCCGGATCCGCGATCAGGGGAACAAGGCTCTGCCCCTCCAGCCATTGCGGTTTCTCCAGGCCGCACAGCTCGCAGAGCGTGGGGTACAAATCCACGTGCTCGGTCAACGCACCGACTGCGGAGCCTCCGTCCGCCCGCCCGCCGCCTTCCGGCAGCGACCCGCCGCAGGGCAGGCGCAGCAGCAGGGGCACGGTCAGGGAGCGCTCCCAGAGGTTGTGCTTGCCCCAGTAGCCGTGCTCACCGTCGTGAAAGCCGTGATCGCTGGTCAGCACGACCAGGGTATCGTCGTACAGGCCGCTGCTGCGCAGGGCTTCCAGGATTTCGCCGACCAGGGCGTCGATGTAGCTGATCACGGCGTAACGCCCGTGCAGCAGCTCCCGGGACTGCTCCTCGTCCGCGTGCCAGGGTCGATCGTAGCCGCTCTGCGTGTAGTACTGCACCGGTTCCGAATCCCCCTCCACCCACTCCGGGCTGCCCAGCGGCGGCTGCCGGTATTCGGGAAGCTGCAGCGCAGACCGGTCGTAGAGATCCCAGTACTTCCCCGGACAGTTGAAGGGCAGGTGTCCGGCGGTGAAGCCCACGGCCAGAAAGAAGGGTCCCGGGGCGCCGCGGCCGTGGATCCAGTCGATTGCTTTCTCGGCGGCCTGCCCGTCGAAGTAGGCGTTATCCGCAACCTCCGCGGCCTCCACGGCGGGACCGCGGAACCTGCGAAGATTCTCGGGGCGTTTCAGATCTTCCTCACCCATTCCCGCCTCACGAAGGCGCTGCAGACGCTCCTCTATCAGTCGAGAGGAATCCCGGTCGAGCCAGGGATTGGGGGAAGCCTCCTGGGCAATCCGGATCCAGCGGCGCTCCTCCGCCGGCAGGGAAGGTCTCCAGAAACCGTCGCTCCAGGAAGGCTCGTCATCCACGTCGTGGAAGACCAGGCCGGTTCCGAAGGTCCGGTAGCCGTGAAGACGGAAAAGCTCCGGCAGGGAGCGGAAATCCTCCCAGCTGCGCTCCCGGAATGCGGGGAAAAAAGGCCGGTTGTCGAAGCGCTGCGTGGTGAGGGGCCGGCAGCCGGTGAAGATGTTGGCCCGGGAAGGCCCGCAGAGGGGCCAGTGGCAGTAGTGGTTTTCGAAGCGCAGCGACTCGGAGGCCAGGGCGTCGACGTTTGGGCTGATCACCCGCGGGTTTCCGTAGCAGCCGTAGCGCCGCCCGACATCGTGCATGATGAGAAACAGTACGTTCGGTCCGGATGTTTCCATTGCGATCCTCCGCTATTCTCCCTCCCGGGGCCTCTCCATTCGGAGGCCCGACGGCTCACTCCGGGCGAATCACTCCGGGCGGCTGCCCGGCATCCGCACCTGCCGGCAGAGCTCGATCACCCGCAGGATCATCTCCTCCGCCACTTTTTCGTGGACCTCGTCGAAGGGCAGGATCGGCTCCCGCACCCGGGGCGTGGCATAGATCCCCTGCCGGTGCAGGAGACGTTTGAAGAAGTGTATCGAGATGTCCAGATGCTGGTTGGCAAATGCCAGCACCGGGAGCAGCTGCTCGAACAGCTCCCGGGCCTGCTCCCGCCTGCCCTCCCGGTACAGTCTGTAGATGCGGGTGTACACTTCGTGCATCCCGGTGGGCATGAAGGCGTGCACGCCCCGATCCAGGGCCTCGATGATCTGCATCACCGCCCAGCCCCCTGAAACGTGCAGCCTGCCCCCGGTCTCATTCAACACCTCGGTGTACTTCACCCCCGCCGGCACCACCTCGACCTTGAGGCAGCGGAAGCTGTCGACCTCGCGGAACAGGCGGACGATCAGGGAGACCGGAAGGCCGTAGCCTGAAAAATCCCAATCCTGGAGCATGAGGAATCCCGGCTTCAGGCGGTCCAGCTCCCTCACCTCCCGTTCGTACTGGATCTCATCCTCGAAAGGGATACCGGCCAGGATTCCGTGGCAGCCCAGCCCGATCAGGGCTGCGGTGTTTGCCTTCCGCTCCGCCCCGGTGGCAGCGGAGGCGCCGCCGATCACCGGCACCCGGCCGCCGCTCTCCTGCAGAACCGCTTCCACGATCCGCCGCCGTTCCTCAGGGGAGAGCTTGTCCACCTCGGCGGCCATGGCCGGGACCAGGAAACCCGCAACCCCCGCCTCCAGGGCATAGCGCACGTTCTTCCGCAGGGAGGGAAGATCCACCGCACCGTCTTGGCTGAAGGGGGTGTTGAGCACGGTGATGATGCCGTGCAGCTCGAGCAGTGTCTTCATCCGCGTCAGGCCTCGATATCAATCCCGACGCGAGATGCAGCCTTCTTCATGTTGTTCCAGCCTTCCTCGTCGATGGGGATCCCTTCGACAAGCCGCCTTGCCCGGGTTCTACGCTCCAGGGTTCCGGGAAGGACGACCTCTTCGAAACCCGGAGCCGGCGGTGTGGCGCTCAGATAGACCGAAAGCTCGGCGGCCAGGTCATAGAACTCTTCCCGGCCGCAAAAACTTTCCGGATCCATGGCGATCAGGCAGAGCTGATTGCTGTAGTGGTCCTGTAGATCCTCCGGATCGACGGCCCGACCGGCCAGCGTCCCCGCCATGATCTCGGTAAGCAGGGCAAGGCCGTAGCCTTTGTGCCCCAGGGCGAATCCGAAGGGCAAAATCGAACCGGGTGGAGACCCGTAGAGGTCGTTCGGATCCGTTGTCGGTCTTCCCTCCCCGTCCTGGATGTACCCCTCCGGAAGGGTTTCCGACCGGCGAATCGCGGCCCGTACTCTTCCCTGGGAGGTCATGGCGGTGCTCATGTCGAAGACGATGGGCAGATCCCGCGTAGGAACGGCGTAGGCGAGCGGGTTGGTGCTGAAACGTCCCTCCCGGCCGCCCCAAGGTGCGACGATCGGCCTGTGGCCGTACTGGGTGCTGGCCGCCACGTAGCCCAGTCCGATGAATCCGCTGTCCGCCAGCTTTTGCACATGCGAACCCAGGCGGGAGACGTGATGGGTCCGCTGACTGACAACACAGGCGATGTGGGCGGAGCCGGCCTTGCGGATGACCAGATCCGCGATTCTCCGGGCACTGACCAGGCCGAAATCGAAGCCGCAGTCCACGACCGCGGTGCTCGGCGTTTCCCGGAGAATGGTAAAAGGGGCGCCGGGACGTATGGTGCGGTCCAGCACCTCATAGACATATTGAGAAAGCAGAACCACACCGTGGGTGTCGATTCCCAGCAGGCTCGATTCGATGAGCTCGTCGGTGAGGATCTCCACTTCCCCCGCAGCTGCCCCGCAGGCCGCGAACACCCGGCTGCAGATGCTGCGCAGGCGCTCGACCGATACTGTTTTCATGATTTTCAGCTTACCAGGTTCTCCGGCTCCCTGCCTTCGAACACATCGATCACGGCGCGGGTCACGACCAGACTGACGCGATGGAAATTCTCCCGGGTGAAGGCGGCTACATGTGGTGTGAGCAGGAGGTCTTCCACTTCCAAAAGCGGGCTGACCGGATCCAAGGGTTCTCTCTCGTAGACATCGACGGCCGCCCCACTCAGCTTCCCTCCGACCAGGGCGTCGTACAGGGCGGATTCATCGACCAGATTTCCCCTGGACGTATTGATGAAATAGGCCCCGTCCCGCATCCGGCCGAACTGCTCGGCGCCGAACAGGTGCCTGTTCTCCGGGGAGCCGGGAAGGTGCAGGCTGATTATGTCGCAACCAGCCAGCAGTTCCCCGAAGGGCAGGAGGGTGACCCCGAGCCGCTCGGCGGTCGCCGTATCCGCCAGGGGATCGTAGGCAAAAAGCTTCACGCCGAAACCCTTCAGCTTTTCCGCCACCAGCCGGCCGATGGATCCGAATCCGACCAGCCCCACCGACTTGCCGCAAAGCTCACTGCTCATCACCTGTTTCCACACCCCCTGATGCATCCAGGCGTTCTTCTGGGGGATCCTCCTCAGTCCGGATATCATTATCCCGACGGTGAACTCCGCCACGGAGCCGGAGGGGACCCCCCGGGCGTTGGTCACCTTGATGCCCAGCTCCCGGGCGCAGTCAACATCGATGTTGTCGTATCCCGCACCCCAGCGGGCGATGATCTTCAGTTTCCGGGCCCGCTGCAGAAGCCCCCTGTTCCAGATCTCAAGTCCGGCGATCACCGCGCCAAGATCCGCTACCAGGGGCTCAAGCTCCTGGAAGGACAGGGCACGATCGGTTTCGTTCTCCATGATCTCACAGCCATGCTCCAGGAGCAGCGACTTGGCCTGGGAACAGTACCTGGAGAACCAGTTGGAAGCCACCAGTACTTTCTTGTTCATCATCCCGTACGAATCCTCACGCTCGAATCAGATCGCACCGTCCATTTTGTTCGCTCGGGCGAACACGGTTCGGTACTACGACCAGCGTAGACGGGTAATCCGAGTCTGTCAAGCGCCGTCAGCTCTTGACCGCTCCGGCGGTCAATCCCCTTACCAGATACTTGGTTCCCAGGGAATAGATCAGCAGGAT
>JAFGQJ010000424.1 GCA_016935715.1 Spirochaetales bacterium | reverse complement strand
TTGGAGCGGGAGGATCGGGAGCGGGTCGAGGCCTGGTTCAAGGGTTGCCGCAACGGGGTGCTGGCCGCCACATCGGCCTACGGAATGGGAATCGATAAAGCGGACATCCGCACGGTGATCCATCTCGACGTTCCCTACTCTCCGGAGGCCTACCTGCAGGAAACGGGACGGGCGGGCCGGGACGGCGCCCCGGTGGAGGCCACGCTCCTGTACTCGGCGGAGGATCTGGGTTTTGCGGAGCTGCTCGGCCGTGCCCCCGGTAATGAAGCGGCCGGTTTACGGGAAACTGCAGCCGCCGATCCCCTGGCCGCCGAGCGATACGCCCAGATGCTCGGCTACGCCCTGGACGGGAGCCGCTGCCGCCGGGAGCAGCTGCTCGGCTTCCTCGGCCGGGAGCCGGCCTCCTGCACCGGCTGCGATGTCTGCGACGGTCAAGCTGTGAAGCAGGCCGAGGGGCAGGAGCAGATCCTGGATTTTCTGTCGCGAAATAGAAGGCGCTTCACGCTGCGCCAGACCGTAGAGCTGCTGCAGGGGGCCGGAAGCTACGAAGTGGTGCGCTCGGGCCTGGCCTCCTACCCTGCGTTTGGGCTTCTGGCAGTCTGGCAGGAGGAGGAGATCGAGGAGGCACTGGAGTCACTTCAGCGAAGCGGAACGATCAGGGTGCTGAAACGGGGCTTCTGGGGGGACCGGATCACGACGGGACAAGCTTCAGCGCCAGGTTGATCAGTGACCGGTATGCGAACTCTCCGCTTGTTTTTACTGTCCACCAGGAACAGCAGAGGAATGGTCTACGCGCAGTTCATAGTGCTGAGAACGGTCGTCGAAGTGCGTCAGCAGGGCTCGTGCCTTGGGTGGTACAACGGCTGTCTCGTAGTCCGGACCAGCAAAATCCCTAACACTATCCAAGCTGTCGAAAGACATGATTGTAATAAATTCAACCTCGGACACGACCTGCCGCCGGAGCAGCTTGACGCCATTGTATCCCTGAATCTTGCGTCCTGCAATCCCGACGAAGATCTCCTCACGCAAGAGATTCTCGTATCTATCTGCATTCGCCTGTGCTGTCCACCCGTGCCAGATGCGTAGAATCATAAAACCACTCCTGTCAAACTCAGTTTTCGCGGCCGATATCTCAACCCGCTTGAAAGGCTTCCCATCCACGTCACCGGATATCCACGCGGGCCTGGATGCTGAAGGAAAACGATCGGGGCCTGCGTATCCCGGGACGTGCTTTATATCCTCATGCGGGGGCGTCGGATAAGGTTATCGTGGCATCGCTTATGCGGGAAGGTGGTATGTCCTGCCCTCAGACGGCCGTTACTTTTTTCAGGAGAGCAAGAAGCTTCGGATCAGAGGCAGCCCCGATACCCGGGAATGCCCGCAGGGATTCGCTGGACGCCTCTGCAGGGAACCCGGATACGAACGCCCTCAGGGCTGTAGCATCGGGGACCTCGACTACCGCAACCATATCGAATCGCCCGAGAGTGGACCAAGTATGGAGCAGCCTGCCGCCCACGGCCTCGAGCATTTTTGTCCCGAGACGACATTCTCTGGTCAATTCGCGACAGATGATGGTTCGTCTCCAGCTGTCGCTTTCGGACAAAACACTGTCACCGACGGGTAAAACCTCATGAGGCGGGAAGGATATATTTCACAGTGTCGGGTTCCTAGTCCCCAAAGCGGGTTACGGGAGGAAAATGGTTTCGATGAAGAAATACATGTACTTCGCGAAGAACACGGTCTGGCCGCAGACCCGGCTTGGGCAAATGGAGTTCAGGAACGCGCTGGGCACCTGGTACCGATCCATAGAACACTCTACTGTCGATACCGGCGGGCCTTTGAGAGCTGTGGCAACAACCAGGACTTCCACCAGGAGGTCGAAGAGGAGTCGAAATCATCTTGTCGATGGTTACGGCATCATCGAGGCTGAGGACGCGGACGGCGCCAAGGCTCTGCTCGACAACAGCCCTCTGATACGTGATTACGGTGCCTACTTCGAACTGTACGAAATGCTACCGGGTTTGAAAGACCATTGACGACTAACTTATGCGGCCCATCCTTGCTGTCAGTGGTTTTTGGCGCTTCCTGCGGTACTGCATCGGGGTCAATCCCGTCCAGCGTCTGAATGCACGACTGAAGGAACCGGCTCCCAGGTATCCGATTTTGCCGGCGACCTCACCGATCGGGATATCGGGGTCTTCAAGGTAGTACCTGGCGGTCTGGGCTCGCATATCGTCGAGTATCTGCCCGAAGGACCTGTCGATCGACTTGAGGTGTCTCTGCAGGTTCCTGGGGGAAAAGCCCATCTCTCTGGCAACACTTTCCAGGCAGTATTCACCGCTTGGAAGCTTCGGGCCGATGGCACTGCGGACCCGCGCCTCGGTATCCTGAGGTGGCGGATGCACAGCCAGAAGAGCTGCGGCGTGGTCGTCCAAAAGTCTGAGCAGAGCCGGATTTGCCGTTGGTATCGCGGAATCCCAAATGTCCCGGGGAATCGCCAGCCTGGCGATCGGTGCCTCGAACTTGAAGCTGCACCGAAAAATCCTCTCGTATTCGCTGAGATCTTCGGGAGCGGGATAGGGGAACTCGACACGCCCGGGACTCCAATCCATGTGCCAGCACAGCCGAGTGTGGATGACGATCGTGGAAAAGATGAACTCGATCATGGGGGGCAATAACTTACCCACGTGGGAGCCGAGGTACAGGGCACATTCCTTCCGCCCCGACTCGGCCGTGAGGATTGCGCAGTTGTTCATCAGGGGATAGTAGGAGCACAGCCGCTTTAATGCCTCGTCGACTGTAGGAGCCGCTTCGCAGATGAAGTCCAGGATGCCGTACGATCCGTATGGGACGGTTTCGGCGGCGTGCAGGGCCAGGAAGGGATCGTTGCTCGCTTGGGCGGCCGTTCTCCAGACCGCTTCGATCCTGTCCAACGACAGGCGGATATCCGGATCATCTGCTTGTTTGCGAGTGAGTCCTGCTGCTCTCAGAACGGCGCCGCAATCCAAACCACGCTTCTCGAACACTGCTACGATTGAACGCAACGTGCAGACCGAATCCGTAAAGCGGTTCATGCTCGTCCCTGCAGGGGGGACAGGTTTCCGTCGATGTCCGGTCTTCGTCGTTCACTGACAATTTCTGCCGTG
>JAFGQJ010000102.1 GCA_016935715.1 Spirochaetales bacterium | reverse complement strand
TTGGAGAAACCTTGAGAGACGCCCACGACCATGTTGTGGATCAGCTTGCGGTACAAACCGTGCATGGCCTTGGCCTGTTTGCTCTCATTCCTGCGCTCGACCGTGCAGATCTTGTCCTGCAGATTAATGGCAACCATCGAGTCGTGGTAGTCCTGCGACAACTGCCCTTTGGCGCCTTTGGCGGTGATCCTGTTCGCCTCGACGGTCAGGGTTACTCCATCCGGAATCTCGATTGGCATCCTTCCGATTCTTGACATCCTACAGTCCTTGCTTACCAAACGCTGCAGATCACTTCCCCGCCGACCTGCTGCTCCAGAGCCTTCCTACCGGTGATGACCCCCTTGGAGGTCGTTACGATAAGAGTTCCATAACCATTGATTACACGGGGCATATTCTTGTATCCCTTGTACAGTCTGCGTCCCGGGGTGGACATCCGCTCCAGACCGTGTAGTATGGGATTGTTCCCCTCGTCATACTTCAGGAAAATCCTGATCTGGTTTTTCCCGTCCTGGCTGATCTTCTTGAAGGTCTTGATGAAACCCTCGTTTTTGAGAATCTTTACGATCTCGACCTTCAATTTCGAAGAGGGGATATCGACCTTCTCGTACTTCGCCATGCTCGCATTGCGTATCTTCGTCAACATATCCGCAATAGGATCGGAAACACTCATACTACCTCTCCCTACCAACTAGACTTCGTTACTCCCGGAATCTTGCCCTCGCTGGCAAGATTGCGGAAACAGATGCGGCACATCTGGAACTTACGCATGTAGCCTCTTGGACGCCCGCAGATACGGCACCGGTTTACCCTGCGTGTACTGTACTTCGGTTTTCGCAGGGCCTTATTGATAAGTGATTTTCGAGCCATCTAACGCTTCTCCTCTATTTCCTGAACGGCATGCCCAGGGCGGTCAGCAGACTTCGGGCCTCCCGGTCGGTTTTCGCCGTGGTAACCACGGCGATATTGAGTCCGGCAATCCGCTCGATCTTGTCGTAGTCGATTTCCGGGAAAATGATCTGCTCGGTTACTCCGAGGGAGTAGTTACCGTGCCCGTCGAAGGCATTGGGATTGGTGCCGCGAAAGTCCTTGACCCTGGGGATTGCGATGTTCACCAGTCTGTCGAGAAACTCGTACATGTAGTTGCCCCGCAGGGTTACCATGGCGCCGATCTCCATTCCCTTGCGGATCTTGAATCCCGCTATCGATTTTCGCGCCACGGTTTTCACCGCCTTGCGCCCGGTAATCTGTGCGAGCTCCTGCAGAGCCGAATCGAGCAATTTCTTGTTCTGCGACGCCTCTCCGATGCCCATGCTTACAACGATCTTCTCCAGGCGGGGCACCTGCATCACGGATTTGTAGCCGAACTCGTCGACCAGGGCCTTGACGATCTTGTCCTGGTAAAGGGTCTTCAACCGGGGTTTGATTGCTTTTACTGCAGTGGCCATTACAGCTGCTCTCCGCATTTCTTACAAAATCGCACCTTCTCGCCTTTTTCCGTTCGCTGTCCGACCCGCGTCGGCCCGCATTTCTTGCAGACGATCTGTACATTCGAGATGGCAAGGGCGGCCTCCACCGAACTGATGCCCCCCTTCTGGTTCTGGCCTTTGGGTCGAATGGCTTTCTTGACCATGTTGAGCCCTTCCACGACGACCCGGCCCCGATCACGATCCACGCGCAGCACCCGTCCGGCTTTGCCTCTGTCCTTTCCGGCCATGACCTGCACCTGGTCGTTCTTCCTGATTTTATATTTCACTCCGTTTTTATTCGCCACCTTGTACCTCTCCTAGATCACTTCCGGCGCCAGGGAAACGATCTTCATGAAATCCTTGTCGCGCAGCTCTCTGGCAACGGGTCCGAATATGCGCTTGCCTTTGGGATTGCTGCTCGGATCGATGATGACGCAGGCGTTGTCGTCAAAACGGATATAGGTCCCGTCCGGTCTCCTGTACTCCTTCTTCGTTCTCACGATAACCGCCCGTTCCACATTTCCCTTCTTGATCGCGGCATTCGGAAGCGCGTCCTTGACGGCGACCACGACGATATCACCTATACCCGCGTTCTTTCTGCGCGTTCCGCCCAGTACCTTGATGCACTGAACGCGTTTCGCCCCACTGTTGTCGGCAACGTTCAAGTAGCTTCTCATCTGAATCATGTTCTGCTCCGATTCCTACGACCCTATTTTGCCTTTTCCAGAATCTCCAACACACGCCAGCGTTTATCCTTGCTCAACGGCCTGGATTCGATCACTTTCACCAGATCACCAATCTGGCAGCTGTTGTCCTCGTCATGGGCCTTTATTTTTTTCGTGCGGGTGATGTACTTCTTGTACAGCGGATGAAGCTTGCGCCGCTCAATCCGCACCACGATCGTCTTTTCCATCCTGTCGCTGACCACCGTTCCAACCAGCGTCTTCCGATTTCTCTTTTCTCTCTTCACTTGCGTTTCCACTTATCTCGCTCCTGGTGCTAGGCTTGCCTGATTCCGGTCTCGTACTCGTGAATGACTGTGTTCAATCGCGCTATCTTCCTGCGCAGGGTTCGCTTCTGCAAAGGATTGTCCACATGCCTGAGGACCAGGTCGAAGCGGAGGTCCCGATACTGTTT
The DNA here is from genome assembly GCA_016935715.1 of Spirochaetales bacterium. GTDB lineage: Bacteria > Spirochaetota > Spirochaetia > SZUA-6 > DRHE01 > JAFGQJ01. Next base: position 25,513 of record JAFGQJ010000102.1, on the reverse strand, counting down.
TTTCAGCTCTTCACGTTTGGTGAGCAGCTCTTGAAAGGTCAAATCGTTGAATGAATCCTTCATATCCCTACTCCAGATCCCGCCTGGCTTTGAACTTGGTTTTGATCGGGAGCTTGCTGCCCGCCAGCCGTATCGCCGATTCCGCCAGCTCCCTGCTGACGCCGCCGATCTCGAACATGACGGTGCCGGGCTTCACCGCCGCCACCCAATATTCCGGAGTGCCCTTGCCCTTGCCCATCCGCGTTTCCGCGGGCTTCTTGGTGAAGGGGATGTCGGGGAAAATCCGAATCCAGACTTTCCCCCCCCTCTTGATGTGGCGTGTCATGGCGATACGAGCCGCCTCGATCTGCCGGTTGGTGATCCAGTGCTTCTCCAGGGCGGTAAGACCGTACTCCCCGAAGGCGATCGTGTTGCCCCGGGCGGCAACTCCCTGCATTCTGCCCCTCTGCTTCTTGCGATACTTGGTTCGTTTAGGACTGAGCATAGCCTGACCTACTCCTACCCCCGCGCTGCTTCTTCAGAAGCAGTCCTGCATCTTCCTGGGTCTCTCCGCCGAAAATTTCTCCCTTGTAGATCCAAACCTTCACGCCGATCGATCCGAAGGTGGTGATCGATTCGGCGAAGCCGTAGTCGATGTCGGCGCGGAAGGTGTGCAGAGGAATCCTGCCCTCTTTGTACTCCTCCCTGCGGGCCATCTCCGAACCGCCCAACCGGCCCGCCACCTTGATCTTGGCTCCCTGCACGCCCGCCTTCATGGCGTTCACTACAGCCATCTTCATGGCCCTTCGGAAGGAAGCCCGGGATCGCAGCTGCCGGGAGACGTTTTCCGCTATGAGCTGGGCATCGGTTTCCGGCCGGGAGATCTCTTTGATCTTGATCTGTATCTTCTTGCCCACCAGTTTCTGCAGCAGTTTGCCCAGCTTCTCGATATTCGCCCCTTTGGCGCCGATGATCACGCCGGGCCGTCCGGTATGGATAATGATGGTGATGCGCTGGGGATGGCGAATGATCTCCACGTCGGAGATGTCGGCACCCTGCGTTTCCGCGGCTTTGTCGATCGTCCGCCTGAGCCGCAGATCCTCGTGCAGTGTGCTGGCATAGTCTCTGGGATCCACGTACCACTTGGACTTCCAGGTTTTGTTGATGCCGAGTCTAAGACCGTATGGATTTACCTTCTGTCCCACCTTACTCTCCTCGCCCCGAAATTTCATCCAACGCCACCGAGATATGGCATGATCTCTTGATCAGTCTGTCCGCCCTTCCCCGCGCCCGCGGCCAGATCCGTTTCATCCTGGCTCCTTCGTTGACCTGCAGGTCCCTGATGTACAGCAGCTCCTCGTCGAGGTTCTTGTTCGTATACAGGGCATTGGCGGCAGCCGACTGGATGACCTTCTTCAAAAGGCGCGCCCCTTTGTGCGGTATGTTTTCAAGGAGGGCAATGGCATCCCCGTAGGGTTTTTTCCGCACTTTGTCGGCGATCCTTCTGACCTTGAAGGGTGACATCCTTATGTACCGGGCGTGAGCTGAATAGCCCTTCTTGATCTCCATAGTTCTACCTCTTCGCTGCTTTCTTGTCCGAATGACTGTGTCCGCGGAACAGCCGGGTGGGGGCGAACTCCCCGAGCTTGTGGCCGACCAGGTTCTCGGTGATGTACACGGGAATCCAGGTTTTTCCGTTGTATACCGAGATCGTGTATCCCACCATCTCCGGGAAAATGGTCGAACAGCGAGAATAGGTCTTGATCATCTTTTTCTCGCCGCCGCCCTTGTTCATCTCCAAAACCTTCTTGTAGAGGCTTTTCGCAATAAACGGACCCTTCTTTACAGACCTCGACACGGGCTTCTCCTATTTCCTTTTCTTCACGATCAAACGGCTCGAAGATTTTTTCTTCTTGCGGGTTTTGTACCCCTTCGTTGGAACACCCCAGGGTGTTACCGGATGCCTTCCACCGGAGCTCTTCCCCTCTCCCCCGCCGTGCGGGTGATCGTGGGGATTCATGGCCACACCCCGGACCTTCGGCCGCCTGCCGAGCCAGCGGCTGCGACCGGCCTTGCCCAGGGAGACGTTCATGTGGTCCTGGTTGCCCACCTCCCCGAGAGTGGCATAGCAGCGGGCCAGCACCATCCGCATCTCCCCCGAAGGCAGCTTGAGGGTGGCGTACTGGCCCTCTTTGGCCATCAGCGTGGCTCCGGCTCCGGCGGCGCGGACTATCTGAGCGCCGCGCCCCGGGGTGAGCTCGACGTTGTGGACCACCATCCCCAGCGGAATCTTCTCCAGAGGCAGGGCATTGCCGGGCTCCAGCGGCGCGTCCGGACCGCTCACGATGGCCGCGCCGACCTGCAGTCCCGCCGGTGCCAGAATGTAGCGCTTGTCCCCGTCCCGGTAGTGGATCAGTGCGATGAACGCGCTGCGGTTCGGATCGTATTCGATCGTTGCTGCGGTTCCGGGCACGCCGATCTTGTCGCGCTTGAAATCGACGATCCGGTACTTGCGCTTGTGACCGCCGCCTTTGCGCCGGACGCTGATGCGTCCGTTTGCGCCCCGGCCGCCCCGGGAGGACTTGCCCTTCGCGAGTTTCTTCAGCGGTCGATCCTTGGTCAGTTCCTCGAAGGTCAGACCGGTCTTGTAGCGCATGCCCGGGGTGATCGGTTTATACGTCTTGATTGCCATCGGTTATACCCCTTCAAAAATCTGGATGACTTCACCGGCGCGCAGGGTCACTATGGCCTTCTTCCACTCCGAGGTGTAGCCCAGCTGATAGCGTACCCGTTTCGGTTTTCTCTTCACGCGCATGATGTGGCATGCTACGGGGTGTACGTTGAACAGCTCGCGGATGGCCCGCATGATCTCGAGCTTGTTGGCGCGGCTGTCTACTTTGAAGACGTACTTGCCACCGTCCCGCATCTGGTTCGATTTTTCAGTCACGATCGGTTCGATGATGATCTTTGTCGGATCCATTAGCTACCTTCTTTGCCCTTCTTGGCGGAGCCGGTTTTGCTCGCCCCGGGCTTCCCGGCAGAGCTCCTGGCCGCCGGCGTTTTGGCGGTCGCCTTGGCCGCGGCAGGCTTCCTGGTGGCAGGCTTCCCCTTCGCGGGCCGCTCGGCCGAGGTTTTAGCCGCCGCCTTACCGGTAGGCGAACCGGTAGCCGCCTTGCTCTTGCGCGCCGGCGCTTTGGCGGTCGCCTTGCCCGCCGCAGGCTTCCTGGCGGCAGGCTTCCCCGTCGCGGGCCGCTCGGCCGGAGTTTTGGCCGCCGGCTTGCGCGCCGGCGCTTTGGCAGTCGCCTTGTCCGCGGCAGGCTTCCTGGCGGCAGGCTTCCCCGTCGCGGGCCGCTCGGCCGAGGTTTTGGCTGCCGCTTTGGCCGCTGCCGCTTTGGCCCGGCTGCTCCTGGCGGCCGCCGGCTTGCCCGCCGGCGCTGCCTGGCTCGGCGGAACCGGCCTGGCGCCTCCCGCCGGCTGCGGCATGACTCTGTCGGGAGCACGTCTGGACGACTGCTGCCCGTACATCTGCCCCAGCTGCTCGGCCGCTTTCTCGAAAACGATGACCCTGCCGGCATAGAAAAGATCATGCGCCCGGAGCCTGTTGTACGACAGGATGCTCAAGCCCGGGATGTTGCGACCCGCGCGTTTCAGCATGGAGTCCTCGCCGGAAATCACGATCGCGGTGCGGTTCTCGGGGGTCAGCCCCTTGAGAATCCTGACCAGCTCCCGCGTCTTTCCGGACTCCACCGTAAAATCCTCGACCACCAGGAGCCGTTCTTCATGAGTCTTCTGGCTAAAGATCGATTTGAAGGCGAGTCGTTTGAGCTTCTTCGGTATCCTGTAGCTGTAGTCGCGGGGCTTGGGACCGAAGGCCACCCCGCCTCCTACCCAGACCGGAGACTGCCTGGTTCCCGCCCGCGCACGGCCAGTCCCTTTTTGGCGCCACGGCTTTGTGCCACTTCCCCGCACCTCGTGCCGGGTTTTGGTGGATGCTGTGCCGACTCTCAGGTTGGCCAGCTCATTGCGGATGGCATGATAGATCGATCCCGTGCTGACGGGTCTGTTGAACACTTCATCCACAAGCTCGATGTCTCTGCGCTCGGATCCATCGACGCCATAAACCTTCACAACCATGGTGTCCTCTACTTCTTCTTCGCTTTCGCCACGAACAGGGTTGCGCCTCGGGGTCCGGGTACCGCTCCCTTGACCAGCAGCACCCCCGCCTCGGGATCTACTTTGACGACCCGTAGATTCTGGACTGTCTTGCGCTCCGATCCCATGCGCCCGGGCATCTTCGAGCCCTTGAACATCTTTCCACTGGCCAAACCGGTGGAGCCCAGTTCACGGTGCACGAGAGAGCCGTGTGTTCTCGGGCCGCCGCCGAACCCGTGCCTTTTCATGACACCCTGATAACCTTTTCCCTTGGAAACCCCCCGAACGTCCACGAAGCGGATCCCTTCGAAGGATTCCAGGCCGATCTTCTCGCCGACCTTGTATTGCCCCTCGAAATTCTTCACCTCGGTCAGGACCCGGCTCGGCTGTACGCCTTCGGGGAACTGACCCGCATAGGGTTTCCGGGTTCTGGATTTCCTTCTCACTCCGTACCCCAGCAGGAGAGCCGAGTAGCCGTGCTTCTCCGGTGTACGCTCACCGACCACGACGTTGGGTTCGATCTCGATCACGGTCACCGGGGTCTGCGTGCCCTGCTCGTCGAAAACCTGCGTCATACCTATTTTTCTTCCAATCAGACCCAGCATGATTTTCCTCTACTGCTTGATTTCAACATCCACACCGGCGGGCAGCTCGAGCTTCATCAGAGCGTCCATCACCGCCGAGGTCGGCTCGATGATGTCGATCAGACGTTTGTGCGTTCGCATTTCGAACTGCTCCCGGGATTTCTTGTTCACGTGGGGCGAGCGAAGAACGGTGAATTTGTTGATCCGGGTTGGCAGAGGGATCGGGCCGGAGACTTTGCTCCCTGCCTTCAGCACCGTTTGCACGATGGCTTTCGCGCTTTGATCAATCAACTCGATATCAAATCCCCGCAGACGAACTCGAATCCTCTCTTTAGCCATTCTTCCTCCAGACAGTCTCAACTCTCTTTTTCTCGAAGCTCATACCGTACATCGGATGCCGCAAGGTTTCTCCGCCCATGTCGCCGGGTACGGATTTCGCTCCCGTGTCGACCGGCGGCTACTCGATTATCTCGGTAACCGCACCGGCGGCAACGGTTCGTCCGCCTTCCCGGATGGCGAATCGCAGGCCCTTTTCCACGGCGATCGTATGGATCAGCTCGACCTGGACCTCGCAGTTGTCCCCGGGCATGACCATCTGCCGGTCCTCCGGCAGGGTCACCGAACCGGTAATATCCGTGGTCCGGAAGTAGAACTGGGGACGGTAGCCCGAGAAGAACGGTGAATGACGTCCGCCTTCTTCCTTGGTCAGGGCCACGATCTGAGCCTTGAACTTGTGGTGGGGAGTGATGGTCCCCGGTTTGGCCAGAACCTGGCCTCTCTGGACCTCGGTTTTCTCCACGCCGCGGAGCAGACAACCGACGTTGTCCCCGGCCTGACCCTCATCCAGGATCTTGTTGAACATCTCCACACCGGTCACAACGGTCTTGCGGGTGTCCTTGATGCCGACGATTTCCACCTCTTCGCCGACCTTGATCACGCCGCGCTCGATCCTGCCGGTTACCACGGTCCCGCGACCGGAGATGGAGAACACGTCCTCGATCGGCATCTGGAAGGGTCTGTCCATGGGCCGCTCGGGCAGGGGGAAGTATTCGTCCATGACCTTGAGCAGCTCCACCACGGGCTTGATCGCCTCTTCATCCGTCGGATTCTCCATGGCCTTCAGAGCGGAACCCTTGACGATGGGGATCTCGTTGCCCGGAAACTCGTACTCGTTCAGCACGTCCCGGATCTCTTCCTCTACCAGCTCGATCAAATCGGGATCATCGACCTGGTCGATCTTGTTGAGGAACACGACGATTGCCGGCACCCCCACCTGGCGGGCCAGGAGGATGTGCTCCCTCGTCTGGGGCATGACCGAATCCGGTGCCGAAACGACCAGGACCGAACCGTCCATCTGGGCAGCACCGGTGATCATGTTCTTGATGTAGTCGGCGTGGCCCGGGCAGTCGACGTGGGCATAGTGCCGGTTGTCGGTCTGGTACTCCACGTGCCGGGTGTTGATGGTGATGCCCCGCGCCTTTTCCTCCGGAGCGTTGTCGATATCCTCGAACTTCATCAACTTGTCGCCGTACTTGGCATTGCAATACATGGTAATCGCCGCAGTCAGGGTCGTTTTGCCATGATCCACATGACCAATCGTCCCAACGTTGATATGGGGTTTGGTCCTTTCAAACTTTGCCTTTGCCATGCTAACCTCCTTGCACTTATCGGCAAACCAATTTCCTCATTCGCAGACTGAAGACAACTGCGCTCTCAATCGTGCCGGTTTTACCGGCTCACGCCCCGAACCTTCCGCACAATTTCATCCTGGACGGACTGGGGAGTAGGCTGGTAGAAGGCAAACTGCATGGTGTGGTTGGCTCGTCCCTGAGACAGGCTGCGCAGCCGGGTCGTGTACCCGAACAGCTGTCTCAAGGCAACGTTGGCTTTCACCACCTTACCCCCATGCCGATCCTCAATCCCCTCAACCCTTCCCATGCGCCCCATGAGATCCGAGATCAGATCCCCCAGATACTGCTCCGGGGTGAAGATCTCCACTCCCATGATCGGTTCCAGGATGGTCGGTTTGGCTCTTTCAAGCCCGATCTTGTAGGCCATCGAGGCGGCGATCCGAAAGGCCATTTCGCTGGAATCAACCGCATGGTACGATCCGTCGAGCAGTATCGCCCGAAAATCAACCATCGGATATCCCGCCAGCACGCCGTTGGCCGAAGCCTCCTCTATGCCCTTCTGCACAGATGGAATATACTCCTTCGGAACGCTGCCGCCTACAAGCTTGTTTTCGAATAGAAACCCGGTGCCCGTCGGAAGCGGCTCAAAACGCATCACCACGTGACCGTACTGACCCCGCCCCCCGCTTTGCCGAATGAACTTTCCTTCGACCTCCGCAGCCGCCGTTATGGTTTCCCTGTAGGCCACCTCCGGCCTGCCGATCTTCGCCTCGATCCTGTATTCGCGAAACAACCGCTGCACCAGAATCTCCAGGTGCAGCTCCCCCATTCCGGACAGGATCGTCTGCCCCGTATCCCTGTCATAACGGATCCGGAATGTGGGATCCTCATCCAGAAGCTTTCGAAGCGCGACGCTCAATCCCTCGGTGTCGGCCTGAGTCCTGGGCTCTATCGCGATGGAGACCACCGGCTCGGGAAATACCATCGACTCGAGCAGCACCGGATGCTTTTCCTCGCAGAGGGAATCCCCCGTGTGGACCTTCTTCAGGCCCACCGCGGCCGCGATGTCTCCCGCGCGCACCTCGTCTATCTGCTCCCGATCGTTGGCGTGCATGCGCAGCAGCCTCAGCATCCGCTCCCGCCGATCCGCCGTGGCGTTGTACACCGTGGCTCCGGTTTTCAGCGTTCCGCTGTAAACCCGGAAATAGGCCAGCTTTCCCACGTACGGATCGCTCATGATCTTGAACACCAGGGCGGCGAAAGGCTGATCCTCTGACGGGATCAGGCTCACATAGTCCCCGGTGTTCGGCTGGATCGCCGTGACTGCCCCGGACTCCACCGGCGAGGGCAGATAATCCAGCACCGCGTCGAGCAGCGTCTGGATCCCCTTGTTCTTGAACGCCGCTCCGCAGAGCACGGGGAAGAACTTGCCCTGAATCGTAGCCGCCCGCAGGACCTGTTTGATGCGGCTCTCGCTCAGCGGCTTGTCCTCCAGGTATTCTTCCAGGAACTGGTCGTCGGTCTCGGACAAACGCTCCAGCAGTGCTTTGCGCATCTGCCGCGCTTTGGCCGCCAGCGCTTCGGGAGGCTCGGTAACACGGTACCGCGCACCCAGCAGGTCTTCATCCCACAGATAGGCCTTCATCTGGACCAGGTCGATCAAACCCACGAAATCCGACTCGGATCCGATGGGAATCTGGATCGCCGTGGCATTGGCGCCCAGACGGCGGTGCAGCTCTTCGATAACCTCCTCGAATCGCGCTCCGGTCCGGTCCATCTTGTTGATGAAGACGATCCGCGGGATCTTGTAGCGTCCGGCCTGTTTCCAGACCGTCTCGCTCTGCGGCTCCACTCCCCTGACGGCGCAAAAAACGCCGATGACTCCATCCAATACTCTCAAAGATCGTTCTACCTCGGCCGTGAAATCCACATGGCCGGGTGTATCTATTATATTTATCTGGCAATCCCTCCAGGAGCAGAAAGTGGCGGCGGCGGTGATGGTTATGCCCCGCTCCTTCTCCAGCTCCATCCAGTCCATCTCCGCTTCCCCCGCGTGAACTTCCCCCATCTTGTGGGTTCTGCCCGCGTAGTAGAGGATGCGCTCCGTGGTCGTCGTCTTCCCGGCGTCTATGTGCGCCGCGATTCCGATGTTGCGGATCCTCTCGAGCGGGAACGGAACGGACATACGCTCGTTTCCCGGGATGCTCCGTTCAGAGCATCGGTTGCCAGTCTGTCAATCTACCAGCGGTAGTGGGCAAACGCCTTGTTTGCCTCTGCCATCCGGTGGGTGTCTTCTTTTTTCTTGAACGCGGCTCCTGTCTGGTTGTACGCATCCATCAGCTCGGCGGCGAGCTTCTCGCTCATCGACGAACCGTGGCGGCCCCTGGAGTACTGGATGATCCAGCGCATGGCCAGGGCATCCCGCCTGCTTTCACGAACCTCGACGGGAACCTGGTAGGTCGAACCCCCGACTCTCCGCGATTTCACCTCCACCACCGGCTTCACGTTTTCGAGGGCTTTTTCGAATACCTCGACGGGATCCTTGCCCAGCTTCTGCTTGACGATATCCAGGGCGTCATACACGATCCCGTAGCCGACGGATTTCTTGCCCCGAAGCATCATCCGAACCACGATTCGCGAGATGTTCAGGTTGCCGTACTTCGGATCCGGCGGAACGGGCCTCTTCGGCGGTACTCTTCTCCTAGGCATAACAGATCCTCATCATACTTTCGGCCGCTTGGTTCCGTACTTCGAGCGGGCTTTGCGCCGGTCTTCCACTCCCAGCGTGTCCTTGGCCCCCCGGATGATGTGGTAGCGAACACCGGGAAGATCCTTGACCCTGCCTCCCCGAACCAGCACCACCGAGTGCTCCTGGAGATTGTGACCGATCCCCGGGATGTAGGCGGTGACCTCGATTCCGTTGCTCAACCGCACCCGGGCCACCTTCCTCAGAGCCGAGTTCGGTTTCTTCGGTGTCACGGTCATGACGCGCGTGCACACTCCCCTCTTCTGAGGGCAGGACTGCAGCGCCGGAGCCTTGTTCTTCTTGTGCACAGCCTGTCTGCCTTTGCGGACAAGCTGATTGATCGTTGGCATCACTTCTCTCCTAAGCGTGTAGACGCACGGCTCACCCCTGGTCAACACTCGATGAAAATCAGCGGGTGAGAATCTAACAACCCAGACACAAAATGTCAACCCCTCGGACATTCCTTCCCAAGAGGTTGATCAGCGTGGTCTCTCTTCGATTTTCTAACGGTCCTGCTCCAGATACTTCTTCTGGGCAGCGATGCTCCATCCTCCAGGATGCAGCATCACCTCTGAAAAATAGCAAAAACTCTCGAAATGATCAAGCCCCACAGCGCCATTACTCGGTTTCCTGGAGCATCACGGCCAGCTCTTTTTCCCTGCGTTTCTCTTCGATGATGCGATTCACCTGGACATCCAGATCTTCCATGTTCTCATCGAGAAGTTTGATGTCGTTGTAGGCCCGTATGCCGGTGCCTGCGGGTATCAGGTGGCCGATGATCACATTTTCCTTCAATCCGTGCAGGTGGTCCCGGCTTCCCTTGATGGAGGCGTTGGTCAGTACCCGCGTGGTCTCCTGAAAGGAGGCTGCGGAGATAAAACTGTCGATGTTCAACGAAGCCTTGGTTATTCCCAGCAGCAGCGGCCGCGCTATGGCCGGCTGCCCGCCCTCGCGGATAACTTTCCTGTTTTCCTCGTTGAATTTGTACCTGTCTATCTGCTGCCCGAAAATGAAATTCGTATCCCCGACCTGCATGATTTCGATCTTTTTCATCATCTGCCGGATGATCACACCGATGTGCTTGTCATTGATGTTCACTCCCTGCAGGCGGTAAACCTCCTGAATCTCGTTCACCAGGTAGCTCTGCAGGGCCTGCTCTCCCAGGATCAGCAGCACATCGTGGGGGTCGATGTTTCCTTCGCACAACTGCTCGCCCGCTTCGATCTGGTCGCCGTCGCGCACCAGAAGATGCTTGCCCATGGGCACCAGGTGCTTGAGCTCTTTTCCGTAGTCATCGACCAGCACGATGACCCGCTTGCCCTTGAGCAGCCCGCGGAAGGCGACCGTTCCGCTGACCTTGGCCAAAACCGCCGGATTTTTCGGCTTCCTGGCCTCGAACAGCTCGCCTACGCGGGGAAGACCTCCCGTAATATCCCTGGTTTTGACGCTCTCCCGCGGAAGCTTGGCCAGTATCCGGCCAGGATTGATCTGCTCCCCGTTGGCCACGTTGAGGTAGGCGTTTCCGGGCAGGTGGTAGGTGGAGATGACCTCCCCGCCTCCGTCGTGGATCACGATTCGCGGCTGAAGCGTTTCCACCGTATAGTCGGTGATCTTCTTTTCGATCTTGCCCGTATCCTCGTTGATCTCCTCCTTCAGGGTCGTTCCCAGGACGATGTCCTCGAACATCGCCTGACCCTCCGTCTCGGCGATGATCGGCTCGCTGAAGGGATCGAAGTAGGCGATCGGCCCCTCCGCCGCCACGATCTGCCCCTCGGCGACCATCAGCTCCGAGCCGTTTCGGATATCCACTCTCTGGGGCTGAGCGATCAGCAGCACGGTTTCCTTGGTCCGGTGCACGTAGGCGATCTCCTCCGCGATGACCTTCTCGCCCTTGCGCTGCACCACCACCTCGCCCTTCAACACCTTCTGGCCGTCCTTGACCTGGACCCGATCACCGCTCTTGAGCTCGATGGTGCGCAGGATCCGGCGGACCGTGATGTAGCCCTTGCGTGTGAAAAGAATGTTGCCGCTCTTGATCGGGACCGTGTTGCCCACGATGCTTTCCACGAGCACGGGATACTTAAGGTAGATCCTGTTCTCCTCGCTGATCTTCGTGGCCGCCCCGCCGATATGGAAGGTCCGCATGGTCAGCTGCGTTCCCGGCTGTCCGATGGACTGAGCCGCGATGATCCCGACGGCTTCTCCGATGTTCACGGTCTTGTTCGTCGCCAGGTTGCGCCCGTAGCACTTCACGCACACCCCGTGCTGAGCCTCGCAGGTGAGCACGGTGCGGATCCGTACGTGCTCGATGCCGGCCGCCTCAATCTGGTCGGCGATCTCGTCGGTGATCTCCTGGTTCACGTCGATGATGATCTCCCCCGTGATCGGGTGGCGCACCCGTTCCAGGGTAAAACGGCCCGCTATGCGGTCCCGCAGAGACTCGACGATCTCCTCACCGTCCTTGATCGCCCGCCTTTCCAGCCCGTTGATGGTACCGCAGTCTTCCTCGTTGATCACCACATCCTGGGCGATGTCGACCAGCCTGCGGGTCAGATAACCGGCGTCGGCGGTCTTCAGCGCCGTATCGGCCAGTCCTTTGCGGGCGCCGTTGGTAGAGATGAAGAACTCGATGACCGAGAGCCCCTCTTTGAAGTTGCTGCGGATGGGCAGCTCTATGATCTCTCCGGAAGGCTTGGCCATCAGGCCGCGCATTCCGCCCAGCTGGCGGATCTGGCTCCGGGAACCCCGGGCACCGGAATAGGCCATCATGTGGACCGGGTTGAATCCGCCGCGATCCTTGCGCAGCTCCTCCATCAATTCATTGGTGATGTGTTCGTTCGTCGAGCTCCACTCCTCCACCACCCGGTTGTACCGCTCTTCGTTGGTGATGTGCCCCTGCAGGTACTGGTTCTGGATCTCCTCCACCTGGGCGTTGGCTTTGGAGATCAGCTCTTTCTTCGTCTCCGGGATGATGATGTCCTCCATTCCGATGGTGGCGCCGAAGCGGGTTGCATAGCGGAATCCCATGTCCTTGATGGTGTCGAGCATCTTCACCGTCACGTCCGAATCCTGCTCCTTGTAGCACTCGGCGATCAGGACGCGCAGCTCCTTCTCCCCCATGGCCCGGTTGATAAACTCGATCTCCGGCGGCAGCTCCTCGTTGAGGATGATTCGCCCCGGGGTGGTTTCGATGTACTCTCCGTTTTTCTTGACCTTGATCAGGGCCTGGTAGTCGACCGAGCGGGCGTCCACGGCCATCAGAACCTCTTCGATGCTGCTGAAGTACTTGCCCTCGCCCTTGGCACCCGGCTTCGCCCGGGTCAGGTAGTTGATCCCGAGCACCATATCCTGCGTGGGGATCACGATCGGATTGCCGTTGGCTGGATTGAGAAGGTTTCTCGACGAGAGCATCAGGGTCCAGCACTCGATCTGAGCGGCCGGGGTGAGGGGAACGTGGACGGCCATCTGATCGCCGTCGAAGTCGGCGTTGAAGGCGTGGCAGACCAGCGGGTGCAGCTTGATCGCCTTTCCCTCCACCAGCACCGGCTCGAAGGCCTGTATGCCGAGGCGATGCAGGGTCGGAGCCCGGTTCAACAACACGGGGTGTTCCGTGACAACCTCGTCGAGCACGGCCCAGACCTCCGGCGTCTCCATCTCCACGAGGGTCTTGGCCTTCTTGATGTTGTACACGACGTCCTTTTCCACCAGCTTGCGCATGATGAACGGTTTGTACAGCTCGAGGGCCATCTTCGTGGGCAGCCCGCACTGATGCAGTTTGAGCTCCGGACCGACCACGATGACCGACCGGCCCGAATAGTCGACCCTCTTGCCCAGGAGGTTCTGGCGAAAACGGCCCTGTTTTCCCTTCAGCATGTCCGAGAGAGACTTCAGCGGGCGATTGGCCGCTCCCTTGACCACCCGTTTCTTCTTCGAGTTGTCGAACAGGGCGTCCACCGCTTCCTGGAGCATCCGTTTCTCATTGCGAATGATGATGTCCGGGGCATTGAGTGCCAGCAGGCGCTTGAGCCGGTTGTTGCGGTTGATCACCCGCCGGTACAGGTCGTTCAGGTCGGAGGTGGCGAAGCGCCCCCCGTCCAGCTGAACCATGGGCCGCAGCTCCGGCGGAATGACCGGGATGACGTCCAGGATCATCCATTCCGGGCGATTGCCGGAATCCCGGAACTGTTCGACGATCTCGATGCGCTTGAGAAGGCGTTTGTCGCTCTTGCGCCCCTTGTCCTGCATCTTGATCCGCAGCTCGGCGGACAGGGCGTCCAGATCCAGGTTCTCCAGGAGAGTCCGGATCGCCTCGGCGCCGATGCCGGCGCTGAAGGCCATCCCATAGCGCTCCTGGGATTCCAGGTACTCCTCCTCGGTGAGCAGCTGCATCTTCTTCAGATCCGTGTCACCGGGGTCGATGACGATGTACTTCTCGTAGTAGAGGATCGAGCGGAGGGCCACGATCGCCAGGTCCAGCAGCAGACCCATCCGCGAAGGCACGGAGCGGTAGTACCAGATGTGCGAAACCGGCGAGGCCAGCTCGATGTGCCCCATGCGCTCCCGGCGCACCCGGAAGTGGGTCACTTCCACGCCGCAGCGGTCGCAGATCACGCCCTTGTAGCGGATGGACTTGAACTTGCCGCAGTAGCATTCCCACTCTTTGGTGGTTCCGAATATCCGTTCACAGAACAACCCGTCTTTTTCGGGCCGCAGCGTCCTGTAGTTGATGGTCTCCGGTTTCTTCACCTCGCCGTAGGACCAGGCACGAATCTGGTCCGGTGAGGCCAGCTTGATCATGATACTATCGAAATCCTGCATCTCTCGCATATTCACCTACCTCCGGGGCGTTGCCCCTAAACCTTGACGCACCGTCCATTTCTCACTTTCGATGGCGGACTGCGTCGGCTAAAAACGGCTGCCCTGCCGGTTGATCAGCTCCTCGTCCCTCTCCGTCAAAGCGATCTGCTTGCCCTTGTTGTCGTAGATCGACACGTCCAGAGCCAACCCCCGCAGCTCCTGAACCAGAACGTTGAAGGATTCGGGAATGCCGGCCTGGGTGAAGGATTCGTTCTTCACGATGCTCTCGTAGATCTTGGCGCGTCCCGACATATCGTCGCTCTTGATGGTCAGAAGCTCCTGCAGCGTGTTGGCCGCGCCGTAGGCCTCCAGGGCCCAGACTTCCATCTCCCCGAGCCGCTGCCCTCCGAACTGGGCCTTGCCTCCCAGGGGCTGCTGGGTTACCAGGGAATAGGGTCCCGTCGACCGGGCGTGCATCTTGTCATCCACCAGGTGATGCAGTTTCATCATGTAGATGTACCCGACTGTAACCGGGTTTTCGAACGGTTCGCCGGTCAGCCCGTCGTACAGCGGGACCTTGGAGTTCAGCGGCAGGCCGGCGGCCTTGAGCTTCTCTTCTATCATTTCATTGGAGGCGGACTCGAAAACCGGGGTGGCGTACCACTCTCCCAGCTTGAACCCCGCCCAGCCGAGCTCGGTCTCCATGATCTGGCCAAGGTTCATGCGCGAGGGCACACCCAGGGGATTCAGCACCAGATCCACCGGAGTGCCGTCTTCCATGAAGGGCATGTCCTCCTCCGGCAGAACCCGGGCGATCACACCCTTGTTCCCGTGGCGGCCTGCCATCTTGTCGCCCTCCTGGAGCTTGCGCTTGGTTGCGATGAGAATCTTGACCACCTCTTCCACTCCGGGATTGAGCTCATCCCCTTCGGAGCGCTTCAGCATCTGCACGTCGATGACCGTGCCCTCTATGCCGTGGGGTACCCGCAGGGAGGTGTCCCGAACGTCCTTGGCCTTCTCTCCGAATATCGAGTTCAACAGCTTGAACTCCGGGGTGGAATCGGTCTCGCTCTTGGGCGTAACCTTGCCCACCAGTATGGATCCGGATTTGACTTCCGCGCCGATGCGGATGATGCCCTCTTCGTCCAGGTGCTCCAGAGAGTTGTCGCTGGCATTGGGGATATCCCGGGTGATCTTCTCCGGCCCCAGCTTGGTCTCCCTCACTTCGATGGAGAACTCCTTGATGTGGATCGAGGTATAACGATCCTCGCGAACGAGCTTCTCCGATATCAGGATCGCGTCTTCGTAGTTGTATCCGTTCCAGGGCATGAAGGCCACCAGGACGTTCACCCCCAGCGCCAGCTCCCCGTTGTAGGTTGCCGGCCCGTCGGCGATCACCTCCCGCTCCTTGACCTTCTGACCCGGTGTAACGATCGGTTTCTGGCTGAAGCAGGTATCCTGGTTGGTCCGCTGGAATTTGATCAGCGGATAGACGTCCAGCTCGCCCGCCTTGCCCTTGTCCGGTTTGACCACGACCTTTTCGGAGGTCACGTATTCCACCCGGCCGGCGCGGCTCGCCGCCACCGCCACCCCGGAATCGAAGGCGGTCTTGCGCTCCATGCCGGTGCCGACCCGCGGAGGCTCGGGCCTCAGCAGAGGCACGGCCTGGCGCTGCATGTTTGAACCCATCAGCGCCCGGTTGGCATCGTCATGCTCGAGGAAGGGGATCAGGGAGGTGGAGACGGAGATGATCTGCTTCGGCGAGACATCCATGTACTGGATATCCTTGGCTTTGCGGGTGGTGTAGTCTCCCCCCCTCCTGGCGGGGATCAATTTCTCCAGGAACCTGCCCTTGTCGTCGATCCGGCTGGTGGCCTGGGCGATGTAGTGCTTCTCCTCGTCGATGGCCGACAGGTACTCGATCTCGGCGGTCACCACTCCGTCCACCACCTTGCGGTAGGGGGTCTCCAGGAAGCCGTACTCGTTCACCCGCGTGTAGTTGGCCAGGGAAACGATCAGGCCGATGTTGGGACCTTCCGGCGTCTCTATCGGACACATGCGGCCGTAATGTGTGTAATGAACGTCCCGAACCTCGAACCCGGCTCTGTCCCTGGAAAGGCCTCCCGGGCCCAGGGCGTTGAGCCTGCGCTTGTGGGTCAGCTCGGCCAGGGGATTGACCTGGTCCATGAACTGGGAAAGCTGGCTGGAGCCGAAAAACTCCTTGATCGTGGCCACGATCGGTTTGATGGATATCAGGTCCTGCGGACGGATCGTGTCCGCCTCCTTGAGGCTCATACGCTCCTTGGCTATGCGCTCCATGCGGGTGAAGGCCACCTTGAGATGATTGGTGAGCAGCTCGCCGGCGGAGCGGATTCTCCGGTTGCCCAGATGATCGATATCATCGACATTCCGCTCACCGATGTAGACCTGGATGAGGAATGTCATGGTGTTGATGATATCCTCCGGTACCAGCGTGTGTGTCTTGAAGGGCTGCTCGTAGTCGAACTTCTTGTTCAGCTTGTAGCGGCCAACCCGGCCCAGGTCGTAGCGCCGCGGCGTGAAGAACATGCTCTGCAGGTCTTTCTCGGCGCTCTCCAGAGTGATCGGTTCTCCCGGCTTGATCACGCCGTACACCCGGCTGATCGATTCCTCCCTGGTGGGCTCATCCTTTTGCGGGTCTTCACGGGAGTAGATGACCTCTTCCCGCTCGAAACAGTTGAGTATGATCGGCGAATGCAGGGATTTATCGTTCTGGAAGTCGATGACCTCGATCTTCGTGATGCCCGAATGGATCAGCTCCTCCACGTCGTGGGGATGGATCTTGTCTCCCGCCCTGTACAGCTTCTTGGTCTGCCCCTCCTCTTCCCGGTAGACGGCACGGGCAAAAACCATTCCGAGCACCTTCTCCTTGTCCTCCCTGCTCTCCGAGAGGGTCACGGTTTTCGTCTGGTAGAACAGGTCGATGATCTTCTCCCTCGTATCGAAACCGAGGGCCCGCAGGAAGATCGTGGCCAGTATCTTTTTCTTCCTGTCGATCTTCGTATAGAGCAGCTCCTTCTTCTGATCGACCTCGAACTCCAGCCAGGATCCGCGATAGGGAATGATGCGGGAGGAGAAAACCCCCTTGTCGTGGCTGAAAATCACCCCCGGGGAGCGGTGAATCTGACTCACGACTACCCGCTCGGCGCCGTTTATGATGAAGGTTCCTCTGGGGGTCATCAGCGGGATATCCCCCATGTAAATTTCCTTCTGCCGGATCTCCCCGGTGTTGAGGAAGATCAGGTTGATCCTGGCCTTGAGGGGAATCGCATAGGTCAGCCCCTTGTTCTTGCATTCCTGCTCGCTGAATACCACGGCCTCCTCATCCAGGTTGTAGCCGCCGTATTCCAGAACCATGTCCCCATTGGGGCTCTCGATCGGGAAAATCACCTGAAACACGTCCTCCAGACCCTGGCGCTGTACGGATTTGCCCTCTCTGAGCTTTTCCCTCTGCAGGAAACGCTCGAACGACGAGAGCTGAATGTCTATCAAACTGGGCATCTCCATCGCTTCTTCCACGCCCTGGCCGATATAGACCCTTTTGATCATTTCAGGAACCATGTGCCCCCCCGTGAGCTATAGAATTGGTGAGAATAAACGCAGGCTCTGCCGCTGCGCCCCATTCGGGGATCAGGGCAAGAGTGCGTTGCTCTCACGTCATGATACCACCGATGGGGGTAACCACCGGTGGTATCGAGATTGTGGGATGATGGTGCAAAGTTAGGATTATGTAACCTCAACCGTAGCGCCTGCTGTCTCCAGCCGCTCTTTGATTTTTTGAGCTTCCTCTTTGCTGATGGCCTCCTTCACGGACTTGTCACCAGCTTCGACGAGCTCTTTCGCTTCTTTCAGTCCCAGACCGGTTAGGGCCCGGACCTCCTTGATGACGGGAATCTTCTTCCCGTCTTCGAAACTCTTCAGCACGACGGTGAACTCCGTCTGCTCCTCGGCAGCTGCTGCAGCATCGCCGCCTGCGGCCGGTGCCGGTCCCATCGCCACCGGCGCAGCAGCGCTCACGCCGAACTTCTCTTCCATTGCCTTTACCAGCTCCGAAATCTCGAGCACCGTCTTATTGGCGATGGCCTCGAGGATCTCGTCATTCGTCAGTGTCGCCATTTACCTTCTCCTTGTAATCAGTTTTTTCTCTTCGGGCAGCAGTAGCAGGACACTCGGGAAGACTAATGCCGCCTCTATTGTTTTTCCTTGCTGTCGGCTACGGCCTGCAAGGTTCTGACCAGTCTTGTAACGACCTCGTTCATCAGGTACACCAGATTCCTCAAGGGCGCGTTCATCGTACCCATCAGTATGGCGTACAGCTGATCCCTGACGGGCAGCTTGCTGATGGCCTCGACCTCGGCGGCGGACACAACCTTGCCGTCCACCAGCCCCCCCTTGATCCGGAGGGTTGAATCCCGGGTGAAATCGGAAAGCACCTTGGTGATCGGGCCGACGTCCGCCTGGGCCAGGGCCAGGGCGGTGGGATCGATCAGGAACTCATCCTCGAAGGGAAATCCCAGATCGTTCAGAGCCAGCCGGGCGTAGTTATTCTTCACCACCCGGAACTCCCCCTCTTTCTCCTGGAGGCTTCGGCGCAACTCGGTGATCTGAGCGACGTTCAAACCCCGGAAGTCGGTGAAAATCACGTCCGAGGAGCTCTGAATCAGCTCTTTGATCTTCCTGATTCCTTCTGTCTTGTAGGGCTGAATCTTCTGTGTTTTCTCTGCCATAGCTCAAGCCTTTTCCTTGGGATTCACCATGATCCCCGGTCCCATGGTGGAGGATACGGCGATCGATTTGATGAACTCCCCTTTGATGTCCGCCGGTTTTTTCCGCTGCACCTCGTCGATCAGAAGCCTGGCATTTTCAGCGATCTTCTCCTTGTCCATGGACACCTTGCCGATGGGCAGATGAATCACTCCGGTCTTGTCTCCCCGGAACTCCACGCGCCCCTTCTTCACCTCTTCTATCGCGTCCTTGATGTCGAAGGTGACGGTCTTGGTCTTGGGATTGGGCATCATTCCGCGGCGTCCCAAAATCGGGCCGAGCTTGCCCACATCCTTCATCATATCCGGAGTGGCTACCGCCACATCGAAATCGAGCCATCCGCCCTGGATCTTCTCGACCAGATCCGTGTCTCCGACGTATGCGGCTCCCGCTTCCCTTGCCTCCTCCGCCTTCTCCCCCTTGGCGAAGACCAGGATCTTCTTTTCACCCCGAAAGCTGTTGGGCAGCACGAGGGTGTCGCGAATCGAGTGTTTGGCCTTGACGTTCAGCTTGAGGGCGATTTCCACCGTTTCGTCGAACTTCGCATAGGACAGATCCTTCACCAGATCCAGGGCCTGCTCCAGGTTGTACTGCTCTGCGGCATCGTACTTCTCGAGCGTCTGCCGATACTTCTTTCCCCTCTTCATTACAGACCCTCCACCGTGACGCCCATGCTTCGGGCCGTTCCGGCGATGATCCGCATCGCCCCTTCGATGTCCGTGGCATTCAGATCCGCCATTTTCTGCTCGGCGATCGATCGCACCTGCTCCGCCTTGATGGTCGCCACCTTGTCCTTGTTCGGCACCGACGACCCTTTCTCCAGGCCGCAGGCCTTCTTGATCAGCACCGCCGCCGGGGGCGTCTTGGTGATGAAGGTGAAGCTCTTGTCCGCATACACCGTGACCACCACGGGAGTCAGGAGACCCGGCTCCACGTTCTTGGTGCGATCGTTGAATTGCTGAACGAATTGGGGCGCAGACACCCCATGGGGTCCCAGGGCGGGACCCACGGGCGGTGCGGGGGTCGCTTTGCCCGCCGGCACCTGCAGCTTTATCATGGCTGCAATTTTCTTTTTTGCCATTTTTTTATCCTCCGTTCGTGGTGATAGCGTCTGCCTATGGCTGAGTGCAGACTCCCATGAACGCTAGATTTTCTCGACCTGAAGAAAATCCAGCTCCACCGGCGTCGATCTTCCAAAGATGCCCACCATGACCCGCAGCTTCCCCTTTTCCTGATTGACCTCCTCGATCGTGCCGGTAAAGGTGTCGAAAGGCCCGTCGGTAATCCGCACGGTTTCCCCTTCGGTGAAGGTCTGCTTGGGCTTCAAAACCTTTTCGCTCTTTATCTCTCCGGCGCGTTGCAGCACTTCCCGGGCCTCCTCGGCGCTTATGGCCTGAGGCTTCTGGTTTCGATTGAAGCCCACGAACCCGGTCACGCCGGGGATCTGCCGAATCGCAGAGCAAATCTGCTTCCAGTTGTGGTCCGGCAGGTCCATCTCGACCATGATGTATCCGGGCAGGAATTTCTTTGAAGTCACCCGCCGTTTGCCGTCCCGTACCTCCACAACGTCCTCCGACGGCACCTTGACGTTGAACACGTGCTCGGCCAGGGTTCCGTCTTCGACGAGCTTGTTGACGTGCTTCTGCACTTTATTTTCATATCCCGAGTAGGTATGGACTACATACCAGCCTTTTGCCATTACATTTGCCCTTCGGTGCTTCGATACTGCTGCCGGCGTCAGAAAATCAGATCGATTCCCCGGAAGATGAGAAAATCCAGGATGCCCAGCACGGCTGCGATGAGAATAACCGAAACCAGGACCACCTTCGTCGAGGATGCCACTTCCTCCCGGCTGGGCCAGGTTACCTTCTTGAGCTCCGCAAAGCTCTCTTTGAAGAATCGAATTATCTTCTTCATCTCTTTCCCCCTACTCGCAGCTTTCGAGATTCGGAGTCGCAAAAAGGAAGCAGGCCAGGCAGGACTCGAACCTGCAACATCCGGTTTTGGAGACCGGCGCTCTAGCCAATTGGAGCTACTGGCCTGAGCAGAAATCTCTTACTTGATCTTTGTTTCCCGATGCAGGGTGTGCTTTCGGTCAAACTTGCAGTACTTCCTGAATTCCAGCTTTCCCTGGATGTTTCTCTTGTTCTTGCTGGTGGTATAATTCCTCCGATCGCACTCGGTGCACTGGAGAGCGACGAGCTCGACCGTCTTCCCTTTCGCCTTTGCCATCCGTTACTGTCCCTCCCGATTCGGTTAGTAAATATAATCAAATTCCCCCGTTCGTGTCAATGGCATAATTTTCGCATTGACTCCATTTTCACGAACTCGCGGGTTTTTTTCCGGCCGCCGGACAGCCCTCAACCCCCGCGAGCCTGGAGAACAGCTCGGGGAATCCATTTTTTTCTGCCAGCCTCCGATCGGAATTGAACCGATGACCCCCTCCTTACCATGGAGGTGCTCTACCAGCTGAGCTACAGAGGCATTTAATTCCTTTATATATATAGAATTACGCCGAAGACCGCCGAATATCCTACACTATTTCGCTGCTTTTGTAAAGACCTCTGCACAATATATTCATCGATAAATGAAAAGACAAGCCGACCTGGTGTTTTGGGTCAAGTTGCCTTTTTCGCAGAGCTGCGGCTCTCCACCGGCCGCAGTTTCGATCCGATCAGGTTAACCGCTACCACCATTATGGTCGAGAAGAAAATCATGATGATCCCCAGCGCGGAGAGCCTGCCCCACAGTCCGTCTTCGGCGAATCGGAGTATCTGCACAGCAAGCACTTCCGTACCCGGCCGCGACAGGACGACCGACAGGGAGAGTTCACGGAAGAACATCGTTGCCATGAGGACCCAGCCCGAAACCACGCCCGGAATGAGCAGCGGAATGACAATCCGCCGTAGGGTGGTGAAGAGTTTTGCGCCGCAGACGGTGGATGATTCCTCGAGGTGGCTGTGTATCTGAATAAACGCGCTGGTGAGCGGACGTATCCCGTAGGGCAGATACGTGGCGATGTATCCGAACAGAAGCGCCCAGATGGTGGCGTACAGCGGGGTGCGCACGAAGAACCACATGAACCCGACCCCTATTACGATACCGGGAAAGGAGAACGACAGGAAGCTCAGAGATTCGAGGATGCCGGAAGCCTTCGATTTGACCTTGACTATGATATAGGCAACGAAAATCGATAGGATACAGCCGAGTGTCGCCCCTACGACCCCGAGGAACAGGCTGTTTTTCAGGGACAGCAGGGAAATCGGATCCCTCATCACGGCCTTCCAGTGCGTCAATCCCATCATTGAGAACGCCCGCACGCTGGGTACCATGGAGTAAGGGACGAATGACGTATACAGAAGCACCAGCACGGGAAGGACGATGAGAACAAGGGAGAGGATCAGCAAGACGACGAAGAGCGGAAACTTCGCTCTTTTCAGCTCGATGATGGCCGGTTTGAACCCCCGGCTCGAGACGGTCACGTATTTTTCGCCAGACCTGGTGAGATAGCGGTACAGATAGATTAGCGCGACCGAGGTGACCAGGATGCTCATGCCGATTGCCGCGGCCTTCCCGTAGTCTGCCACGAACCCCGTGGAAACGGTCCGGTAGATGAAGGTGGAGAGCACGTAGATTCTTCCCGGCATGCCGAGCACCGACGGGACGGCGAAGGAAGCAAGGCATCTGACGATGCACAGAATGAACGAGGCAAGGATTGCGGGTCTCAGTACCGGGAGAGTTATCCGGATGAGAGTCTTGATGGTGCCGCCTCCGCAGACCCGGGACGATTCCTCGAGGGATACATCGAAGGATCCCATGGCCGGCGCGATGATGAGATAGGCTATCGGCAGGTCGAGCAGTCCTTCAACGAGGATCATGCCCCAGATCGTATAGACATTGAAGGGCGTGTTCTCCAGGTTGAAAAGCTGCCCGACCACGAGGTTCAGAATTCCGTTCGAGGGATTCAACAGCAAAGCCCAGCTTACCGAAAACAGGACGTGCGGAATCATCATCGGTATGACCGACAGTATTTTGAAGAGAAACTTGAATGGGATATCCGTCCTGTTGTTCAGATAAGCCAGAAACAGAGCAAGGACCGTGGCAAACGCCGCAGAGCCCATCACAAAAATAACCGTGTTTCCGATTACCTCCGCGAATGCGGGATCGGTATATACGGAGATGTACTTCTCCAGGGTGAAGGACCCAACGGCTCCCAAGCCTTTGGAAAAACTGCCGAGCACCAGCATGACGACCGGACAGACCGTAAGGAATCCGACGATGATAATCAGCGCAAGTGTCAGCTTGGTATGTTTTCTAGCCATTGCAGATAAACCGCTTCTAAAGCGATACCAGAAGGCAGTGTTCGGGGCTGATACTGAAATCGACCTGGGCACCTTCTTCCAATTGGGTGTTCGGTGCGAGCTTCACCATGAGAAGCTCTTCGCCCACGCGGATTTCTCCTTCGTAGGCGTCTCCCACGAAGATCATCGTCTCCAGGATGCCGCTGATCACGTTTCGCTGCTGTGTGTCCAGATTGATAAACTCCGGCCGGATGCACAGGATGACCTCGCCCCCTTGCGGGAAATCGCGCTTGTGGCAGATGATCCGTCCGATACCGGAGTCGACGACCGTCGCCTCGGTATCCTGGGAGATTACAGTCGAGCGTATCAGGTTCGCCCGTCCGATGAAGTCCGCAACGAACTGGTGATCGGCATCGAAGTAGATCTTCTTCGGCGTGCCGATTTCTATGATGCTGCCGGCACGCATGACGCCGATGGTGTCCGACAGCGCAAGGGCTTCGATGCGGTCGTGGGTCACGTAGACCGCGGTGATTTCGAGCCCGCTCAGGAAAGTGCGCAGTTCTTTCCGGGTTTCCTCCCGCAGCTTTGCGTCGAGGTTCGACAGCGGCTCATCGAACAGAATCACTTCCGGCTCGGCGACGAGTGCCCGGGCAAGGGCCACCCTCTGCTGCTGGCCTCCTGAAAGCCTGGAGGCGGGACGCTGCTCCAATCCTTCGAGCTGGACGAACTTCAGTGTCTTCTCGACCCGCTTGCGAATCTCTTTGCCGGGCAGCTTTCGATTCTGGAGCGGATAGGCCACGTTGTTGAAGACGTTCATATGGGGCCAGATGGCGTAGGTCTGAAAGACCATGCCCAGTCCCCGGTTTTCAGTCGGTACATAGATGTTCTTTTGGGTCGACAGGACCGTGGTATCTCCAATACGGATCTCCCCTTCGTCCGGGGTTTCGAGGCCCACTATACATCGAAGAAGGGTGGTTTTCCCGCATCCGCTGGGACCCAATAGGGTGAATATCCTGTTCGCCGGTATCGTTAGATCGACACCGTCGAGGGCTTTTATGGTTTTTCCCTCGGAATGATAGTACTTCTTCAATCCTTCTATCCGGATTTCCATAGCTGCGTCCTGTGGGTGTGGTATGACCGTACTTCCTGCTCGCAGCCGGCATACAGCCGGCTCAAAGCCATTTGGGGGTAGTTACCGAGCTCAACCATCCACGATGCATGGAGGGCGATTGACTCGAGCACATACTTTCCAAAGCCTATTTGACGGCGAAAATCTCCTTGAATTCCGCGCCCCACTTCACGATTTCTTCATCGGAGAGCTCGCGGATGGGGATCACGTTCGCCTTGTCCATCCCGTCTATCGGCGGAAAGACTCCCGGCGCAAGGACGTATTCTCCGACATCCCGGGCCAGGATCGACATCGCCTCGTCCGACAGCCAGTATTCCATGAAGGCTTCGGCTGCTCGCGGATTCGGCGCCTTGGAGGTCATAGCGATGGCACGGGGCGTTCCCATCAACGGCTGATTCTCGACTCTCGCCCAGTCGAGCGGCGCGGGGGCTTTGGTGATGATGTATTTGGGCATTGAAATGCCGATTTTCTTCTCTCCGCTCTCGATTGGCGCCGGAGTGGGGCCGAAGGATGCCACGAACATGGGATTGTTGGCTGCAAGGCCGCGCAGGAAGTTCCTCCATTCCGCCTCGGTTGCGAATACATTTTCTTTCAGTCCTATGAGCCATCCGATAGTCGTTGCATGACTCTCGGGATTTGCCATTACTATCTGGTTTTTCCATTTCGGATCGGTCAGATCTTCGTACCGTCTCGGAGCGTCTTCCGGTTTCACGAGCTCCGTGTTGTAGATGAGCCCTACGTATTCTATGCCGAAAAGATAGATCCCGTCGCGCTTGGCCCAGTCCGGATAGTCGGCGACCGCTTTCGGGAGGAAAGGAGCGATCACCCCTTGTTCCTTGAGGATTTCCAGCACCGGCAGTGGCGCCTGCAGGACATCTGCCTGGAGTTTCCCTGCTTCGAACTCCGTGAGCACGGTTGAGACGAATCTCGCGGTCGATACCCGGGTGTTTTCCGCTTTGACCCCGGTCTTTGCCTGGAATGCATCCAGAACCGGCTCGATAGCGGTTATGCTCATGTACGTGGCCACGCTGCTCTCCAGCTCCTGACTCGCTGGGGTTGTCACCCCAGGGGTTTCTTCCGAGCCCGTGGCGAACACGGCTGCTGGAACCACCGTCATTGCGCAGAGCAGAATACCCAGGCGCCCCCATTTCCTTTTCATAGATTGCCTCCTCCTTCAAAAATTCAACTGTAAGCCTCAGACTCTCCAGGCTCATCAGTCCTCTATCCCGCCAACGTCAGCGCCTATTCAATCAAGCGGCCGATAGAGGGAACCTGTACCAAATGATAGTTCACGTCATACCGGCAGTCAAGTGTCCGGGGTAATCAAGCCTACCGGTAGAACAGCAGCAGGGATCCGCCGTACAGGCGCCGGTCGAACAGGTGCAGCGGTC
>JAFGQJ010000423.1 GCA_016935715.1 Spirochaetales bacterium | reverse complement strand
CACATTGTCAGTCGTCATATGTCTTGTAGAATTTTTCCCGCCGGCGGGTTATAGTATGAATCCTGTGAGCAAACCGCGAGCTTCGATTGCAGCTCAAATGGCAGGCGCGGGCGAAACGGAATGTACCGACGGATACCAAACGAGAGACATTTATCCTTTGAAGTTGCCAACCGCATAAAGGAGCTGATCCGCAAGGAGAAGCTGAAGCCCGGCAACAAGCTGCCGAACGAGATGCAGCTTGCCGATCTGTTCGGCGTCAGCAGACCGACGGTGCGGGAGGCGGTAAAATCCCTGGTTTCCCAGAACATCATCGAGATTCAACGGGGAAAAGGTACATTCGTCTCCAAGACTCCGGGGATCGCCAGCGATCCGCTGGGCCTGGATTTCGTGGTCGGGGAAGACCTTCATCTGTCCCTGATCGAGGTACGCCTGCTGATCGAGCCGGGCGTGGCCCGCCTGGCGGCCGAGCGTGGAACACCTGCAGACATCGATCGAATCGCGGAGTATCTGAACGAAATGAAAAACATCGTAGACCGGCACGAGGTCGGTATGGGCACCGAGCTGGAGTTCCACCGCAGCATCGCGGAAGCTACGGAAAATCCCGTGATCATGCGCCTGGTACCGATCATCATGGATTCGATCATCAAAACCTATCGGGATGCACCCAGGACCAGCGAAGATCACCGCCAGGCGCTGGCAGAACACACGGAAATCTTCAATGCTATCAGGAGCCGCGACAGGGGGGAAGCATACGCGGCCATGGAGCGGCACCTGCAGAACAGCTACCGCAGGACCATCAGCCGACGCAGAAAGAACGGCAGCAGATGACCTTTCGATCGACAGGCCTCCCTCGACGCTGAGCCGGGAAGATCCAAATTCCTTCCTGGAGGAAGGCTCCAGGCTCATACTCCCCTGAGTCTGGACCGCCGCATCCTCAGAAGGGAATAGGAGACGGACAGAATCGAAATCCCGTAGAAGAACAGGGCGATCGGGGAGCGAACCAGAGTGGACCAGTCTCCGTGGGACATGATCAGCGCCTTGCCCAGCTCCCTTTCGGCCAGAGGTCCCAAAATAACCCCCAGGATCAGGGGGGCGGCGGCAAAGCCGTGCTTGCGCATGAAGTAGCCGATCACTCCGAACAGCAGCGCCACGAGCATGTCGTAGACGCTGTTGTTGAGCGAGAAGGAGCCCAGGAAGCAGAGGGCGAAGATGACGGGAAAGAGGATCGAGATCGGCACCTTCAATATCCGGGGGAACACCTTCACGCCCGCCAGGCCAAGACCCAGGATCAGGAACTGAGCCAGCATGAAACCCACGAACAGAGCATTGATGATCTGCGGATTCTGCTGAAACAGAAGCGGCCCCGGGCGAACGCCGATCAACAGCAAAGCTCCCAGCATCACCGCGGTGACCACATCCCCCGGAATTCCCAGGGTGAGCAGCGGAACCATCGCCCCTCCCGTGGTGCCGTTGTTGGCCGCTTCCGGGGCTGCCACCCCGGCCAAGTTTCCCTTCCCGAAGCTGTCCGGGTCCTTGGAGAAGCGCCTGGTTTCGTTGTAGGCCATGAAGGAGGCGATCGCCCCCCCGGTTCCGGGGATGATGCCGATGAAGGTTCCCAGAAAAGATGCGGGGATGATGACGGCGATCAGGCGCTTGAACTCCTTCCAGGTGGGGAACACGCCCTTGATCTTCTGGTCGTAGCGCTGCAGCTGCTTGCCGACATTGCTCAGCTCCATGAAGATCTGGGAAACGGCGAACATCCCGATCAGCACCGGGAGCATGGGGAATCCGGTCATCAGGTTGGGCACGTCGAAGGAAAATCGTGCATAGCCGGTCAGCTCGTCGATGCCGATCGAGGCGATGAGCAGACCGAAGAATCCCGAGATCAATCCTTTGACCAGCGATCGTCCGGACACGCTGGCGATCACGGTGAGTCCGAAGACCATGAGGGCGAAATACTCCTCCGGCCCGAATTTCAGGGCGAACCTGGCCAGCTGGGGAGATATGAAGATCATGCACAGGGTCGAGATGACTCCACCGATGGTGGAAGCGATCGTGGCCACGCCGATGGCCTTGCCCGCCTCTCCCTTCTGGGCCAGCGGGTACCCGTCCAGCACAGTTGCCGCTGCGGACGGAGTTCCGGGCGTGGAAATCAGGATCGCCGAAATCGAGCCTCCGTAGATGGCTCCGCAGAACATGCCGCTGAGCATGATGAGCGCCGTAGCCGGCTCCAGGTAGTAGAGAAAGGGAAGAAGGAGGATGATCCCCACCGATCCGGTGAGTCCCGGCAGGGCTCCGACCACGATCCCTCCGGCCACTCCGATCAACAGGAATGGAAAATGGGAGAGACTCAGCACGTAGGCCAAACCTTCGACTAACGGCGACACGTTTTCCCCCTCCCCCTACCACAGCCCGAAGCGCGGCAGGGGCACCCGGAAGACCATGCGGAAAACAAGGTATAGGACGGCGGTCGTTCCGCTCGAGATCAGTACGATCCTGTACCATTTTTTCTCGGCGAAAACGAGCATGGCAGCAGCGATGAAAAGGGGCGTAGCCACGACGTATCCTGTGTAGCGGATCAGGCGGGTGTAGAGCAGACCCGCCGCGGCAAGCAGGATGAAGCGCAGCAGATAGGCCCGATCGATCTTCTCCCGGGCCTTCTCCGGCCTCTCCTTCAGCTGCTTGCCGATGCCCTGGACCAGCAGCAGCGAAGAGAGCAGGAAGAGGCAGACGGTGACGAATCTGGGAAAGACCGTTGGAGACAGGGCGATTGTGATCTCGGGGAAGGTGAAGGTCATGGCAAAGAAGAACCCCGACAGGAGCATGAACAGCGCCCCGAATACGATCTCGTTCGCTATCATCTCGGTTCCTCATAACGGACAGAGAGGCCGCAGACACGCCGGCCCCGGCAGACCCGGTGCCTGCAGCCCTCTGCAGCGGTGTACCACGCGGTACTGCGAATCGTGAGAGCCGGTTCAGTACTGATACCGGTCGCCCAGCTTGTTGCTCTTTACGATCTCCTCGTAGAGGGCGTCCTGCTCGGCGACCCAGCGCCGGAACTCCTCGGTTCCCTTGTAGTCGAGGAGGATTCCCGCCTTTTTCGCCAAGGTCTTGAAATCCTCGTCTTCCATCGTGGCCTTGAAGGCGTCATGAATGACCTTGATGTGAGCCGGGTCGGTGCCTTTTACCGCTCCGATACCCCGCCACTGTCCGAGGCTGAAATCCACTCCCTGCTCGATGGCCGTGGGGTAGTCGGGAAAATCTTCCAGGCGCGCTTGAGAGAAAACAGCCAGGCAGCGCAGCTGCCCGCTCTCCAGCTGGGCGACCCCTTCCGGCGGGCTGACATTGATGGCGTCCACGTGCCCTCCGACCGCGGATACAATCGTCGGTCCGCCGCCTGCGTGGGGAACGTGATTGAACTTGACCCCCGCGGCTTTCTCGAAGGCCAGTACGATCATGTGGGTGCCGCCTCCGGCTCCGGCATTGCCGACGTTGACCTGTCCCGGTCTTCGGCGCGCATCGTCGAGAAGCTGCTTCAGATTCCTGTAAGGCGAATCGGCAGGCACGAGCAGCCAGCAGGGAGCGCTCACCAGGTTGATCACCGGTTCGAAGGTGTAGGCGTCATAGGGGCATTTGCTCATATGCGTCTTGGTGATCGAGGGCGTCGCCCAGGCCACGTAGTAGTAGCCGTCCGGCTTCCTGCCCATCGCTTCGGTGTATCCGGGTACGGCGCCCCCGCCGGGCCGGTTGACGATGATCACCGGAGCCTTGAGGTACTTGGGGAGCACCATCAGGAAAGTGCGGAACACGATGTCCGTGGACCCGCCCACGCTCCAGGGGACCATGAGCTCGATCTCCCGGGACGGATACACTTCCGACTGTCCCTCGGCGAAGAGGATTCCCCCCGTCAGGATCAGAACGAGCACGAGCAGCGCGATTGCAGATCGTTTCATATGCTGCCCTCCTT
>JAFGQJ010000017.1 GCA_016935715.1 Spirochaetales bacterium | reverse complement strand
GATGATCGTGGTGGGCTACACGGCCATCCTCAAGCTCCCGGGCATCACCCCGACCGACAGCATCGCCATGGAGACCGCCCTGCGGGCACTGCCGCTGGGACTCACCGGCGTCCTGTTCGCCGCCACTCTGGCCGCGGCCATGTCTTCCTGCGAGATTCTCATCCTGAACGCCGGGCTGCAGTGTGCCACGGACATCATCGCTCCGTTCTCGAAACTTTCCGATGAGAAGATAACGCGTCTGTCCAAGCTGCTGGTGCTGCCCTTTGCGGCGATCATCGTGGTCGTTTCCGTCACCAAACCCGAGAGCCTGGTGGGTATGCTGCTGATGACCTACGGCTGGCTCGTGCAGCTGTTTCCGGCCATACTCGGGATGTTCTTCTGGAAGCGGGCGACCAAAACGGGCGCTGCAGTCGGCCTGGCGTCGGGTCTGATCCTTTCGATCCTCTTCTCCCGCACCTGGCCCAACCCGCTGGGAATCCATGCCGGCATCTGGGGCCTGGCGCTGAACGTGGTGCTCTTCGTGGTGTTCAGCCTCCTGACCAGCCCGCCGCCGAAGGAGATCGTGAAAGAGTATTTCAACCTCCACGAATACCGGGAGGAATAGAACGGACTCTTTCAGGCGTTGAGATCGACCCGGGTCGATGCGTGTGCCGGGGGATGCGGCACCTCCGAACGAGTGACGGGGCTGTCCGGATCAACGGACAGCCCCTGCTCTTTTAGATTCTTTTCGATCAGCTGAGCATCGGTAAAGTTGATATTCCCGGCCGCTTGGCCTACCATGGACACGAGGACCGACCAGTCATGGATTTTACCGCCGGCATTATCGGGCTGCCCAACGTGGGCAAGTCCACCGTGTTCAACGCCCTGGTGTCGGGGCACGCTCCGATGGGCAGCTATCCCTTCACGACCATCAATCCCAACCGGGGAGTGGTCACCGTACCCGACGAGCGGCTGGCGAAGATTTCCGAGCTCCTGGACAAGCCGAATCCCATCCCGACGCACATCGAGCTGTTCGACGTGGCCGGCCTGGTGGAGGGAGCATCCAGGGGAGAGGGTCTGGGCAACACCTTTCTCGGTCACATCCGCAGCGTGGAAGCGATGATCCACGTGGTGCGCTGCTTCGAAAGCGGCGACGCCCAGAATGTACTTGGGACGGTCGACCCCCTTCGGGACATCGACATCATCAACACCGAGCTGCTGCTGGCCGATCAGCAGCTGCTTGAAAACAACCGCGGGCAGATCGAGAAGAAGGCCCAGGGCGGAGACCGCGAGGCCGCCGACCGGGCCCCGGTGATGGCGGCCATGATCGAGCATCTGGACGGCGGCAGGCTCCTGCGCAGCTTCCAGATGAGTGACACGGCAACGGAACTGGTGCGGGAGTACGGCCTCATCACCGCCAAGTCGGTTCTCTACGTCCTGAACGTCGGGGAGGAGGGCTGCGATCCCACGCTACTGGAGCAGGTGCACGGCTACGCCGCGGGGGAGGGCGCCGAAGTGGTAGCGATCAGCGGAAAGCTCGAGGAGGAGATCTCCGAGCTGGCCGCCGAGGAGAAGAAGGAATACCTGGAAGCCATGGGACTGGGGCGCTCGGGCCTGGAGCGCCTGATCGAGTCGGCCTACCGCCTGCTGGATCTCATCACCTTCTACACCTTCACCACCGACCTGCAGGCCTGGACCGTGCGCCGGGGAACCACCGCCCCACAGGCTGCCGGCAGGATCCACAGCGACTTCGAGCACGGCTTCGTGCGCGCGGAGGTCTTCCACTTCGATGACCTGCTCCGGGCGGGAGACGACCACCACATCCGCGAGAAGGGGCTGCTTCGAACCGAGGGTAGGAGCTACGTGGTTCGGGACGGGGACATCATCCACTTCCTGTTCAACGTGTAGGCTCCGGCCCTACCAGGCACCTGGACGAGGAGCCGATGAGATCCTTGCGTCCGGCCCGGCGAAGCGCTTCCCTGACGAGAGCCCCGTTGCGGGGAAGCCGGTACTGAACCAGGGCCCTCTGCAGCATTTTCTCATGGAGACCCCTGGCGACGTACACAGGTTTCCCATCCCGGGGATCCAGACCCGTGTAGTACATGCAGGTCGATAGGGTTCCCGGCGTGGGATAGAAATCCTGCACCTGCTCAGGCTGCATCCGGCGGTCCCTCAGGTACTCGGCCAGCTCGACCGCATCTTCCAGCCGCGAGCCTGGATGAGCCGTGATGAGGTACGGAACCAGATACTGTTTTTTGCCGAGCTGCCGGTTGATATCGGCGAATCGATCGGCAAACCGGTCAAAGACAGAACGCCCGGGCTTGCCCATGAGATGCAGCACCCCGGGGGAAACATGCTCCGGGGCCACCTTGAGCTGTCCGCTCACGTGATGCCGGCACATCTCGACGAAAAAGGTCTCCTCTGCATCGGCAATGAGATAGTCGTAGCGGATGCCCGAGCGGATAAAGACCTTCTTGACTTTCGGGACGGCCCGCAGCTTCCTGAGCAGCTTCAGATAGTCGCTGTGATCCACGACGAGGTTCGGGCATGGCGACGGGTACAGACATTGCCGCTCCTGGCAGGCACCCCGGCGCTCCTGCCTGGAGCAGGCTGCTCGGCGGAAGTTGGCCGTAGGCCCGCCCACGTCGTGGATGTAGCCCTTGAAATCCGGCCGCCGGGTCAGAGCCTCGGCTTCCCGCAGCAGGGACTGATGGCTCCTGCCCTGTACGATCCTTCCCTGGTGAAAGGTGAGGGAACAGAAGCTGCAGGCGCCGAAGCATCCGCGGGAGCTCACCAGGCTGAAGCGTATCTCCTCCACCGCGGGAACGCCCCCTTCGGAGTCGTGCATCGGGTGAGGGTCCCTGGTAAAGGGCAGCTCGTACAGCTCGTCCAGCTCCGCCTCGCTCAAGGGCCAGGCCGGAGGGTTCTGCATCACCCAGCGGTCGGCAGTTGGCTCGGCCAGCCTGCGGGCGCTGAAGGGATCGGTGTTCTGATACTGGAGGAGGAAGCTCTCGGCGAAAAGCCGGCGATTCTCCCTGATCCGCTCGAAAGAAGGAAGCGGCAGAGCCTCCTCGGGGCGGCCGCCGGCGCTGCAGCTGAACGCGGTTCCCCTCACCTCGGTGATCTGCCCGGCGGGAACTCCCCGCGCCAGCAGCTCGGCGATCTCCAGTATCGGACGCTCCCCCATACCATACACCAGCAGATCTGCTTTCGAATCCAGCAGAACGGATCGCCTGACCGTGTCGGACCAATAGTCGTAGTGGGCAAAGCGCCTCAGGGAGGCCTCCAGCCCGCCGATGACCACGGGAACCTTGGGATAGGCCCAGCGGGCGCAGTTGGCATAGACGATAACGGCTCGGTCCGGCCGCCGCCCCGTCACTCCCCCCGGCGAATAGACGTCCCGCCTGCGGCGGTGCCGGAACGAGGTGTAGTGATTGACCATGGAGTCGACATTCCCCGAGGTCACGAGGAAGGCCAAGCGGGGTGGGCCCAGGCGGCGGAAATCGCCGGGCCCGCGCCAATCCGGCTGGGCGATCACACCCACCCGGTAGCCCCGGCTCACCAGAAGGCGGGCGATCAATGCCGCGCCGAAGGAGGAGTGATCCACGTAGGCGTCACCGGTTATGAGGACAAAGTCGAGCTCCCGCCATCCCCTCTCGAGCGCCTCTTCCCGGGTTGCAGGAAGAAATCCGTGCACGTTGGGTAATATACTTCGGTGGAGCCCGAGGCGGCTACAGCCGGCGGGCAGAGGCCGTGACCGCGATGCAGGCGTCGAAACCGGCGGTTTGGATGGCTCTTGACCCGGCTTGCGGCAAACAGGTAGTCTGTCGGCTTACCGCGAGGGTACTGGAGATGGATAGACCCCTGCTGAAATCTGACGCCCGGATCGGAATCCTCAATCGAGGCGAGGCGGCCTTCCGCTTTGTCCGGGCCGTGAGGGACTACAATGCCTGTCACGGAACCTTCCTGGAGACGGTGGCCTTCTATGTGAAGGTCGAGGAAGAGGCACTCTTCGTGGAGGAAGCCGATCAGGCCTATCCCCTGTCCCGATTCGGCAACAGGCGCTCCCCCAGTCCCTACCTGGACAGGGAGTTGATGGTCCAGGTCCTGGACGAAAGCGGCTGCTCCGCCGCCTGGGCGGGCTGGGGATTTCTGTCCGAAGACGCCGCCCTGGTCAGCCTCCTGGAGGAGAAGGGTCTGCTGTTTCTCGGGCCCTCATCCCGGGCCATGGCACTCCTGGGTGACAAGATCGCCGCCAAGGAACTGGCCCACAGCAGCGGCGTGCCGGTCCTGCCCTGGAGCCGGGAGCCGGTGGAGAGCCTTCAAGAGGCCGGCGAACAGGCGCGGGCGATCGGATATCCCTGCATCATCAAGGCTGCCGCTGCCGGAGGCGGGCGGGGCATCCGTCCCGTGAAAAGCCCGGACGAGCTGCCCGGACAGTTTCAATCCGCCCTCGAGGAAGCCCGCCGCATCACCGGAGAGGGGCGCCTTTTCATCGAAGCCCTCGTGGAGCGGGCGAGACACCTGGAAGTTCAGATTCTGGCCGACCGGCTGGGAAACGTCATGACTTTCGGGGTGCGGGACTGCTCGGTCCAGCGCAAGAACCAGAAGATCATCGAAGAAACCCCTCCTCCCGGTCTGCCCGAAGAGCTGCTGGGCAGGATGGAGAGCTCGGCGGCCGCTTTGGTGCGGGCAGCCGGCTACGAGAGCGCCGGAACCGTGGAGTTTCTCTACGACCTGGACCGGGGCGAGTACACATTCATGGAGGTCAACACGCGCCTGCAGGTGGAGCACACCATCACGGAGGAGGCCTACGGCGTGGATCTGGTTCAGGGGCAGATCGACGTGGCCTTCGGGAGGCAGCTGCCCGTGAGAAAGCCCTCCCGCCGATGCGTGGCCGTCGAGGCGCGGCTCAACGCCGAGGATCCGGAGCGGGATTTTTCGCCCGCCCCGGGACGGGTGCTTCGCCTGCGCCTGCCCTCGGGTCCGGGAGTACGCGTTGATTCGGGCATCCAGGAGGGCGGCCCGATCCCTCCCGAATTCGACTCCATGATCGCCAAGATCATAGCCTCTGCAGCCGAACGACCCCTTGCCCTGGCCCGACTCCAGAGGGCGCTTCGGGAGCTTCAGCTGAAGATCGAAGGGGGTACCAGCAACCGGGCATTCCTGCTGGATCTGCTCGACCGGCGGGAGATCAAAACGGGCGGCGTTCACACTCGCTTCGTCGAACAGCTGATCATGTCCAGCCCCCAGCTGATCGACAGGCAGCATTGGGAGATCGCGGTTTTGGCCGCAGGGATCGAACAGTACCGGCTGGCCCATCGGGTGGAGCTGGCGAATTTCCAGCAGCAGCTCGCTTCGGGCGGCTATCCCAGGCACATCAGCGTTTCGGAGGCACAGAAGTTCGAACTGTCGGCCCAGGCTCAACGCTTCGCCCTGCTCATCAGCGCAGTCGCCCCGCACAGCTACCATCTCCGCGTCAACGACCGCGTGTTTTCCGTGCAGTACCGGTCCAGGGAGCAGGATGCGCTGCTTCAGCAGCACCGCCGCCGCTACCGCATCCAGACCGTCAGACGGGCCGATGCGCTGCAGGTCGAAGTCAACGGCGTACCCTATCTGATCGAGCTGGATTCCGGAGGCCTCGTTCGCGCGCCCTCCCCCGCCCTGGTCCTCTCCGTAGCTGCCCGGACAGGCAGAGAGGTCGAGCGCGGAGAGGTTCTGCTGGCCCTGGAAGCCATGAAGATGGAGATGATCGTGGCCGCACCCGATGCGGGATTGGTGCAGGAGATACTTGTGCGTACGGGCGAACAGGTGGCGGCCGGCCAGCCGCTGCTGCGAATGGAACCCCGCAGATCCACCGAAGATCATCGCCCGGCCGAACAGAGTGAATCCGAACAACCTGACGGTGCTCTGCGCCTGTTCCAGTCCGCAGGCCCGGACTCTCCGGGGGAGATCTTCGAGCTTCTGAGCCGGGAGTACCTGGCGGTTCTTCTGGGCTATGATTCCGAGCGAAGCAGCCGCATAATCCTGGAAGAAATCCTGAGCTTCGATTGGGATGGCCCGGAACATGCGGAGGCGCTGGCCAGGCTGCTGTTTACCGGCATCGAGATCTTCGTGGCCGTCGAACGCCTGTTCTTCAGCGCGCCGGTGGAAGCGGAGCAACTGACCCGTCCGGCCACCTACCAGGAGCTGCTCTCCCACTACTTCAGGAGGCAGATCGACAGGGGCAAGGGGCTTCCGGAGCTCTTCCTGCGCAGCCTGCGGCAGGCTCTGCGCTGGTACCCCCCTGCCGAATCCTCCGTGGAGGATGAAAACGACGCTCTGCTGCGCATCTACAAATCCCATGCAGCCCTGGAAGGCAAACAGGCGCTGATCCGGGATTCGATCTTCGCCCTCCAAAAGCTTCCCCTTCCACGGGACATCAGGAGGGCCCTCTCCGACCGGCTGGACGAGGTCGCCTATCTCAGCCAGCTTCAGAGTCCTTCCCTCAGCGACGCGGCCATCCAGACGCGCTATCAGCTGGTGGACCGCTCCCTGCTGCAGTCCTGGAGCAGTGAGAAACGGGAGAAGGTCGGAAAGATATTCGACCTTCTCGACAGGTACCGGGGGCAGCCGCGAATCGTCAATCGCCTGGTGGAAAACCTGGTGAACACGGGCCACCACCTGTTGTACGACCTGGCTGTGCGCGGTCTGGACCCGGATGGGAACCGCCGGGCTGCGGCCCTGGAGATCCTGAGCCGCAGATTCACCCGGGATCGGGATTACCGGGAAGGTGAGATCCTTCGTCCCGGCACCTCCACTGCGTACCGCTGCCGCACGATTCGGGCAGACCGGGGGTTTCTAACCATCATCGCCGTGGTGCAACCCGAAGCCTATGGAAACCTTCTTTCCGACCTGAAGGGCGTTCTCCCTTCCCAGAGGACAGGCACCGAACCGGATGCTCCCGAACTGATCATTCTGGTGCCGATCGCCGGGCACGCGCGGAAAGGACAGGTGGAGAAGCAGCAGACATCTCTACTGTCGAAGCTGGCTGAGACGCAGCTGCCCGTTACCTGGGCGGCTCTTGGAGTGCTCCACCGTGACGGGGAAGACCGTTTCTTCACGTTCCATCACGGCCCCGGGGATTCATGGGCGGAGGACATGGACAAGCGTGGGTTCAATCCCCGCATCTGGAGAGAGCTGCGGGTGTATCGACTGGGCAACTTCGAGAAGCATCTGCTCCATTCCAGCGAGTGGGTCCAGCTTCTGTACCTGCGGGGCAAAGACAATCCCAGGGACGAACGCTTCTTTGCCCTGGTGGAGGTACCCTCGGCGCGGGTACAGTTCGACGAGCACAATCGTATTCAGCGGATGGTCGCTCTCGAAGACGGATTCATGGAAGCGGTGTATGCCATCCGGGCCGAGCAGGCCCGGCGGCAGCGCAGGCTGTACTGGAACAGGATCATCATCCACGTCCATACGGTTCTGAACACGACCCTCGAGCAAAACAGGGATTACGCCGCCCGCCTGGCTGCGCGCAGCGTGGATCTCGGTCTCGAACGGATCGTCCTCTATTCCCGACGGCCGCGAGCAGCCGGCAGCGGCGGTGGAGGAGCGGAAGAGGTCGAGCTGATCTTCGAGAACATCTCGGGAACCAGCTTCACGGTGCGGGGCCGTCACCCTTCAGAGGAGCAGCTGCTGCCGATGGACACCTACGTGGCCAGGGTCGTCCGCGCCCGACAGCGGGGAGTGCTGTATCCCTACGAGATCATCAAGATGTTGACCCGCCCCGGAGTCCCGGTGAAGCAGCCTCTTCCCCGGGGGGAGTTCGAGGAGTTCGATATCTCGATCAACAAACGGACGGGACGGCAAAGCACCTTCTCCGTCAAGGGACGGCCTCCGGGTGAGAATACGGGCAACGTGGTGTTCGGAATCATCACCAACTATCCCGATTTCCGCCCTGAAGGGATGGACAGGGTGCTCGTGCTGGCCGATCCCACCGGGGATATGGGTTCGCTTGCCGAAGCGGAGTGCCGCCGCATCATCGCGGCTCTCGATCTGGCGGAAAGTCAGGGACTTCCGCTGGAGTGGCTCCCGGTGAGCGCGGGGGCCCGCATCGAAATGGACAGCGGCACGGAAAACCTCGACTGGACCGCCCGGGTCTTGCGGCGAATCATATCCTTCACCCAGGCGGGGGGCCAGGTCAACATCATCATCGCAGGGATCAACATCGGCGCCCAATCCTACTGGAACGCCGAAGCCACGATGCTGATGCACACCCGCGGTGTTCTCATCATGAGCGAAGAGGCCGGCATGCTCCTGACCGGAAAGAAAGCCCTGGACTTTTCCGGAAGCGTGTCCGCGGAGGACAATGTGGGCATCGGCGGCGCAGAGAAGATCATGGGACCCAACGGGCAGGCCCAGATAAGGGTCAAGAATCTCTACGAGGCCTACATGAGCCTGTTTCTGCACTACGAGCTCTCCTACCACTCAGCGGCCGCAGCCTATCCCCCGGCGGCGGCGAGCTCGGACCCGGCGGAACGGGACGTGGGGCGTGAACCCTACCAGGACAACCTCGGACAGGGTTTCTCCACCATCGCCGACATCTTCTCCAGTTCTCTCAACCCGGAGCGCAAGAAGCCCTTCGACATGCGGCAGCTGATGAGGGCGCTGGTGGACCGTGACTCGCCGGTGTTCGAACGCTGGTCGGAGATGAAAGACGCGGAGATCGCCATCGTCTGGGAAGCACGCATCGGCGGACTGGCGGTAGGACTGATCGGGATAGAAAGCAAGCCCCTCGCCCGTATAGGAGAGATACCCCACGACGGACCGGAGGTCTGGACCGGCGGCACCCTCTTCCCCCTGTCTTCGAAGAAGATCGCCCGGGCAATCAATGCCTTCAGCCGCGTGCTGCCCCTCGTAATCCTGGCCAATCTATCCGGTTTCGACGGTTCCCCGGAATCTCTGCGGAAGCTGCAGCTGGAGTACGGCGCGGAGATCGGCCGCGCCGTAGCCAACTTCCAGGGTCCGATCATCTTCGTGGTCACCGCCCGCTATCACGGGGGCGCTTACGTGGTGTTCTCGAAAGCCCTGAATGAAAATCTCCACATCCTGGCGCTGGAGGGGGCCTTTGCCTCCGTGATCGGAGGCGCCCCGGCAGCCGCAGTGGTTTTCTCCGGCAGGGTGGTGAAAGAAACGAACCTGGATC
This sequence comes from Spirochaetales bacterium, assembly GCA_016935715.1. Lineage (GTDB taxonomy): Bacteria > Spirochaetota > Spirochaetia > SZUA-6 > DRHE01 > JAFGQJ01. Next base: position 1,998 of record JAFGQJ010000017.1, on the reverse strand, counting down.
CGCGGATCGTGGAGGCCAGAACAAAACTGTCTTCCAGCGGAGCCGGTTTCCAGAGGCAGTTCGACGAGCTGTTTCACGCCGTCCATGCTGAGAAGCGGAGCGCACTTGCCCGGCAGTTCGACTCCATCCACTCCGTGCAGCGGGCTCGGCAGGTCGGATCGATCGATGAGATCATCACCCTGGCCGAGCTGCGTCCCCATCTGATCCGCAAAGTGACAGAAGGGATGAAACGCTTTTCCCCTCCGTGAAAGCCGATGAGAACCCGAAGGTTCGGCAAATCCGCCCTGATCCTCCCGGCCGCTTTCCTGTTCTACACGGCTGTAACCATCACGACCTTCAGCATGATCTTCTACGCCCGGGACGTGTTCCGGGCGCCTGCCTCCCTGATCGGCTGGCTGGCCGCGCTTCCACATCTGTGCTACTTCGGCGGATGTTTCCTGCTTCGGCCGTTGTACAGACTCCTTCTGCCGCGCCACTGCTTGATCCTGGCAACCTCGGCGGCCGCAGTCGTTCTGGCGGGCCTCCTGCAGGCCCGATCCCTGGCCCTTCTGATCGTTCTGTACGGCTTGTTCGGTCTTTCTCTGTCCCTGTTCTGGCCGCCCCTGATGGGCTGGCTCTCCCATGGCAAGGAGGAACGGGAGCTCAACACCGCCCTCGGCCGCTTCAACCTATCCTGGAGCGGGGGAAACATCATCGCTCCCTTCGTGGCCGGCTTCCTGCTGCAGCGGGGCCTGTCCATACCGTTCACGGCAGCGTCACTGATCATGGGCACCCTCTGCCTGTCGGTGCTCACCGCTTCCCTGCTCGCTGCGGACGTTCGCCGGGATCGGCAGAGAGAAGCTGCCGGCGGGCGGGGAGAAACGGGTGAGGACCGCAGCAGCCTCCTGCGCTACCCTGCCTGGATCGGCCTTTTCGCCTCCTACGTGGTTCTGGGCATTACGATGAGCATCTTTCCACTGTACCTGCGGGAGGAGATCGGTTTGACGGAAACCAGGATCGGTCTGCTGCTCCTGATACGGGCCCTGTTCTCAACTTTGGGTTTCCTGTTGCTGGCGCGCCTTTCCTTCTGGCATTTCAGATCCTGGCTGATGGTCCTGTGCCAGGGACTCATCATCGCCGTCGTTGCGTTGATGGCCGCTCTGCGCGGTTTTCTATCCCTCTGTCCGGCTATGGCGCTGTTCGGTCTCCTGTTCGCCCTGAGCTACAACAACAGCCTGTTCCACGGAGTGGCCGGCAGCCGGCAGAGGTCGACCCGCATGGCCGTGCACGAGGGGCTGCTGACCGCCGGAATGGTGGCCGGATCGGCGATCGGGGGAATCCTCTATCAGAGCGGAAATTTTCCCCTGATGCTCGCCTTCGCCTGCGCCGCGGTCACCGCCGCTGCCGCGGCTCAGGTCGTTCTGATACTGCGGATCCGCCGGAGGAATGTTTGACAGGGCTGCCGTTCAAACAATAGAGTAGGTAAATGGATTTCGAGACCACCGTTGCCGTGGTGCAGTCCGGCTTCCATCCCAGAGACTACCTGAGCACGGAGGCCTTTGCCGCAAAGGTATCCTGGTGCTTCGAAACAATCTCCATTCGCGGGAAACGGGGCCATCCCATGCCGCATCTGGTCGTGTTTCCCGAGCACACGGGAATGTGGCTCCCGCTGTTCACGGGAACGATCTTTCACTCTCTCACCGCTCTGATCGCCCACAGGATCCTCTGCCGCCCCTTCGAGGCCGTTCGCTCCGCCGTCTCGGGAAACGGCGCATCCTTCGTTTTCCTGGATCGCTGGGCGGACAGCTTTCACGCCTGGATCGAGCCTTTCCGGGAAGCGGCCCGCCGCTACGACACGTACGTGTGCCCGGGAAGCGCCTATCTTCCCCTTCTGGACTGGGAGGCAGGCGGCGGCTGGCGGAGCCGGGGAAGCAGAGTCTGGAATACATCCTGCCTGATCAATCCCCAGGGGAGGATTTTGGGATGGACCCGCAAGATACACCTGTCCAGGGAGGAGAG
>JAFGQJ010000101.1 GCA_016935715.1 Spirochaetales bacterium | reverse complement strand
CGAGCTGGCCAAGAGCCTGGAGTTCGAGCGGGCCGCGGTGCTGCGGGACGAGCTGAAGCGGATCCGGGAGATGTGAGGGGCCGGGGGCGGCACGGCGGCCTGTCCCTCGCGGGGCGAAAAAACAGGAGCCCGAAAGTTGTGCAAAATGGTAAAAATGTTAAAAATGTACAACTTTCAGGCAGGCAATTTTCCGCAGGCCGGTCGCAGCTAGTCGACGAAGAGGATGTAGTCCACCGGGCCCCCCGAAACGCGGGGGAAGAAAACGTCGTAGCTCAGGCCGTACCAGGTGTTGTTCCAGTTCGCCTGGATCTTCCTGTAGACGTAGTTGTAGGACTCCGAGACCGTAACGTAGCCGTCCCTGTTCCTGTCTCCCCTCGACGCCGATTCGAGGAAGAAATAGGTCATCACCCCGTGTTCGTAGTAGCCGTCGAACGAAGATTCCCTCTCTCCCGAAGCGGCGATCACCAGCGCTTCCTCCGGAGGGATGTCGCTGCCGTAGTCCTGGAAGTTGGCGTACAGGTGGATCGCGTCAGCCAGGGTCGCGAACAGCCCGTCGGACCCGTAGGTGTAGTCGGGCTGGATGGCGTCCGCCTCGGCTGCATTGGCGATGAACCCGCCGGAGTTGCAGGCGTCGATGACCACGACCTTGCGGACGCAGGGTATGGTGCGCAGCAGGGCCGCGAGCTCGTCGTCGTTGAGGCTTATGATGTCGGCCACCGTCTCGTCGACCAGAATCAGGGATTCGTCATACGCGTCGCTGTCCGGTGAGTCTTCCGATGAACCGGCAGTTTGGGGCACCTGGTCGCCGTGTCCCGAGTAGTAGAAGACAAACAGGTCATCCTGGCCGAGGTTTGCGGTGGTTGCAGCTTCATCAAAATCAGCAATCAGCTGCGCACGGTTGGCGTCCTTATCCCCTGTGCCGTGATCGGTCACACGCAGGACGACCTGGAAACCCTGAGACGTGAGCAAGGCGGCCACGTCCCGGGCATCGTCGTCCGGGTATTCCAGATCGTTGCTATTCGAGTCGTAGCCTGCGGGCGGGTAATCGGAGATCCCGTACACGATGGCGTACTTGTCGTAGTTCAGCTCCAGCTTGCAGGAGGCCAGCACGGCCAGCAGGGCGGCTGCGGCGGCCAGAGCCATCACAGAGCGGATCATCATGCTCGGTCTCACTGCAGAGTATACCTCCAGAAGACGCCGAGGCCGATGGAGCCGTAAAAATCCAGGTCGCGGCGGAAGTAGCAGTCGATCGGAAGCACCAGGGCGATGCCGTGGCGTTTCATGGCGGGGGCGTGAAGCAGCAGATGCGGCTCCAGGAACACGCCCGGGTAGAAGAAGTACAGCGTGGTCCAGGTGTAGATGTCGAAGTTGACGGAGGCGCCGGCGGACACGCCTAGGGCGAGCTGCAGGGAATCGGGCTGGCCGAACGGAGCCCACCTGTAGCCGCCGGAAAGGCGCAGGTCCCCGCCCCAGTGGGAACGGTATCCCCAGCCGCCGGACAGGCTGGACGCGGTGGTTCCGTGAACCCGCAGGGCGATCGCCAAGGGAACGTGACCGCGTACCGGTATCTCGAGCAGGGCACCCAGTGCCCCCACGGCCTGCGCTTTCGGGGAGTAGAAGTCACCGGGGGCATCGGTCACTGCCGCCCCGCCGACTATGCCCAATCCCAGGACCGGCCGCTCGGCCCAGCAGGCCGGGGCGGTCGCCAGCATGGCGAGGGACAGCAGAAGAAATGCGCAGAGTGTAGTCTTTTTCACCACTTTGTTGTTACTATTATCGTGACAGTCCTAATAACCTGCTGTACTATGCAGGCAAATCCTGCGATCAATCAAGGGTGATGCATGAGCCGATGGATAACCGCAAAATTGCCGGCACTTGTTCTGCTTCTAAGTATAGCACCTCTGTCCCTCGTATCCTGTGAAAAGGAAAAACCCGTGGAGCGGATCGATCTGCCCCCGACGCCGGTGCTCACCCTGAGCACGACCTGGGGGGTGATCCGCTCGCCCTTCCTGCGACTGCGGGACGAGCCCCTTCAGAAGGCGAAGATCGTCGCCCATTTGCGCAGAGGATCGATTTTGGAGATCATCAGCAAGACCGAGGCCAAGGAAACGATCGATGAAGTGAGCTCCTACTGGTACCAGGTCAACTACGGAGGGCTCCGCGGTTGGGTCTTCGGCGCATTTCTCGAGGTATTGGACTCCAAATCCGAGGCAGAACGCTTCGCCCAAGAGCTCGAGTAGATCGAGCGGGTCCTCTTCCATGGACTTTGGTTTTTTATCTGCGATCCGGCTCACCGAGCTGCTGCCCTGGGTGCTCCCGCCCCTCCTGGGAGCCGTGATCGGCTACGTCACCAACGCCATAGCCATCCGCATGCTGTTCCGACCCCTGACCAAGGTTCGGGTGCTGGGAGTTCCCCTGCCCCTGACACCGGGAATCATCCCGAGGCAGCGCGGCCAGCTTGCCGAGAGCATCGGCCAGATGGTTTCCCGGGAGCTGCTCACTGAAGAGGCCGTGCGGCTGCAGCTGGCCAGCGCCGGTTTCCAGGTCCGGGTGGAGCAGAACATCCATTCCCTGCTCGGGCAGCTGATCAGCACGCCCCTCGAGCGGCTGCGGGGGCGAAACCACGATCTGGTTTTCGCTTCGGTGGAGGGTTTCCTCTCCGAGAGCCTCTACAGCTTCTTCTCCTCCCGCAGCTTCATCCACGGCGTGCGCACCATCATCTCCCGCCTCCTGCGTTCCCTCGGCGGCAGGACGGTGGAGGAGCTCATCGGGGATACCGATGTCGGCGCCCTCGTCATGAGGAAGGCCATTCCCGCCCTCTCCGAGCCGGAAAACCGCGGCAGGATCGCCGCCGCCCTGGAAGGATGGCTGGAGCGGCAGCGGCAGGGAGAGCGGCTGCTGGACAGCGTG
>JAFGQJ010000422.1 GCA_016935715.1 Spirochaetales bacterium | reverse complement strand
GTGGGAAGGACGGTGATCGGAGTGCTTATCCTGAACGTGCTGGAGAACGGCCTGAACATCACCGGCCTGCCCACTTTCTACCGCTATATCGCCACCGGCCTGGTCCTGATCGCCGCGGTATTCATCGACCAGCTGACGCCGGAGAAGAGGGTTCGCAGTGACTGACACCGTTGCACTGAAGAGCAGGCAGGCCGGGGGTTGGCTGGCACGCAACTGGGCGCTGCTGTTCCTGCTCCTCGAAACGATCGCCTTCATCGTCCTTGGCACACGCTTCTACTCCCTGGAGAACCTCCAGAACATCCTGGTCGCCTGCACGTGGGTCCTGCTCCTGGGGGTGGGGGAGACCTTCGTCATCATTACCGGCGGCATCGACCTGTCCGTGGGCTTCGTCATGGGTTTCAGCACGGTCATATGCGCCAAGTTCATCGTGCTGCTGCACGGGGTGGGCCTGCCGATGCCGGTTTCCCTGGCTGTGGGCGCACTGATCTGTCTGGCGGTCGGCCTGATTCCGGGATTCGTCAACGGGCTGCTCGTAGCCCGGCTGAAGGTCCCGCCCTTCCTGGCCACTTTCGGCATGTACGGTATCGCCTACGGGGTCGCGGAGATCATCTGCCGCAACACGCCGATCATCGCTCCCAAAGGGACCGGCTACATCGGCAACGAGTACTTCTTCTACATCGTGCCCGGAAAGCTCTTCTCCTTCCTGACGCGCCCGCAGAATCTCAGCCGTCTGGAGCTGCGCAGCATGATCACGCTGGTTCCCATCATCACCGTGGTCGCCTTCCTGGTCGTTGGCATCTTCGGCTTCGTGCTGCGGCGCACACGCTTCGGCCGGCACACCTATGCCATCGGGGGCAGCGTTGATGCCGCCTCGCGGGCCGGCATCAACGTGGCGCGCCACCTGACCTTCGTATACATGATCTCCTCGTTCTTCGCCTCAATGGCCGGCGTGCTGTTCGTGCTGCGCTACGTCACCGGCACCGCGGATGCCGGCAGCTCCCTCATGCTCGACGCCGTGGTGGCGGTGGTCATCGGCGGAGCCAGCCTGTACGGCGGACGCGGTGCGGTGAAGGGCACGATCCTCGGCGCCCTGATCATTGCGGTGCTCGAGACGGGTATGGTGAACCTGAGCATCCCGACCTTCAACCGTTACATTGCGATTGGCGGGATCCTCATATTGGCGGTGTTGATCGACCAGTTCTTCCCTGAGCTGATGACAAGGGGGCAGTAGATGGCAGAAGCGATGCTGGAAGTGCGCGGCCTGACAAAGCGCTTCGGCGGACTGACGGCCGTGGACCGCATGGACATGCAGGTCTTTCCCGGCGAGGTGGTGGGCCTGCTGGGCGACAACGGAGCGGGAAAGTCCACGCTGATCAAGATGGTCTCCGGAGTCTACCATCCCGACGAAGGCCAGATTTTCTTCGAGGGAAAGGAGGTGCGCATGTCCAGCCCGGCCGACGCGCTGGAGCTAGGCATCGAGACCCTGTACCAGGACCTCGCCCTGGCGGAGAACCTCGATGTGTTCTCCAACATCTTCATGGGACGCGAAAGGACCAAGCGCTTCCTGGGCCTGATCCCCGTGCTTGACCACGAAACCATGCACGAGGAGTCCAAGAAGGTCCTTAACCGGCTGGAGATCGAGATCCCTTCGCTGCGCAACCTGATCAAAACCCTGTCCGGCGGTCAGCGCCAGGCGGTGGCCATCGGCCGCTCGATCTACTGGAACGCCAAGCTGCTCATCATGGACGAGCCCACCGCCGCACTCGGCGTTGCCGAGCAGCGCAAGGTCCTGGACCTGGTCCGTCTGCTGCGTTCGCAGAACATCCCAATCATCATCATCAGTCACCAGATGTACGACATTTTTTCGGTGACCGACCGACTCGTGGTCATGCGGCGTGGCAAGAAGGTCGCCGAGCGTATCACGGAGCAGACGAACACGGACGAGGTCATCGGGCTGATTACCGGCTCCGAAGAGGTGGCGCAAACGGGCAAGATAGGTTGAGGGGCTGTTTATTCGATCCGAGCGAATTCCCCTCGACAACCCTGACGGCCCGCCGCGTGGAAACGCAAAGAGGTGTTGGTGGCTGAGATCTGGACGATGGGTGAACTGCTCGTGGAGGTCATGCGCCCTCGGCGAGGCATGAGCCTCTCGCAGCCCGACGAGTTTCTCGGCCCGTTCCCCTCCGGAGCCACAGGCATCTTCATCGACATGGTCGCCCGCCTCGGGCACTCCGCAGCCATCGTCAGCGGTGTCGGGGACGACGATTTCGGCAAGTGCCTCTTGGAGCGCTTCGAGCGCGACGGGGTGGATGCTTCCCGGGTCCTGGTCGTGCCCAACAAAGCCACGGGCGTGGCCTTCGTGACGTACTTCGAAGACGGCTCCCGACGCTTCCTCTACCACTGGGACCACACCCCGGCGGTCATGGCTAAAGCCCCCACGGTGGCTGACGTTCGCGGGGCGCGCTTCCTGCACATCATGGGCTGCGCACTCATGCCCAACCGGGATTTCCGTGCCGAGGTCTTCAAGGCAGTCGGACGTTTCGTGCGCGCGGGGGCTAAGGTTAGCTTCGATCCGAATGTGCGCGCGGAGCTCCTGAGCGGCCGCAGTGTCTCCAGTTTCATCGGTCCCGTTTTGAAATCATGCTCGGTGCTTCTGCCGGGTGAGCGGGAGCTGCAGCTTCTCAGCGGTCTGGAGGATATCGACGCGGCGGCGAAACGACTGCTGGCCAGGCCGCCCATGGAGACGATCGCAGTCAAACGCGGCTCCAGGGGCTGCACCGTCTACAGTCAGGGCAGCAAGCTCCACGTGCCCTCCTACCAGGTACGCGAGATCGATCCAACGGGAGCCGGCGACTGCTTTGATGCCTGCTTTCTCTGCGGGCTCCTGGAGGCCCTGCCCCTGGAGGAGTGTGCCCGCAACGCGACAGCAGCGGGCGCACTCAACGCAGCTGCCTTCGGGCCGATGGAGGGAGACATCAGCCGCCAATCGATCCGCGTGCTGCGGGAGCAGCAGGACCGGAGGTGAGCGCC
>JAFGQJ010000100.1 GCA_016935715.1 Spirochaetales bacterium | reverse complement strand
TTCAAGCAGTACCTGAGCCCCGAGGTGATCGAACAGCTGATCGCCCACCCGGATCGCCTGAAGCTCGGCGGGGAGCGACGGGAGCTCACGATTTTTTTCTCCGACCTGCAGGGCTTCACTTCCATCTCCGAAGGGTTGACTCCGGAGGAGCTGACCAGCCTGCTCAACGAGTACCTGTCGGCCATGACCGACATCATCCTGGAGGAGGGAGGAACCATCGACAAGTACGAGGGAGACGCGATCATCGCTTTCTGGAACGCCCCCCTCGAGCTGCCCGATCATGCGGTGCGGGGCGTGAGGGCGGCGCTTCGCTCCCAGCAGCGGCTGGCCGCCATGCGCCCCGAGCTACGCGCCAGGGTAGGGAAAGACATGTACATGAGGATCGGCATGAACTCCGGCCCCGCAGTGGTGGGCAACATGGGCTCTCGCGCCCGCTTCGACTACACCATGCTCGGGGATGCGGTAAACCTGGCATCCCGCCTGGAAGGGGTGAACAAGCAGTTCCGGACCTACACGATGATCTCGGCGGCCACGGTCGAGCTGGCCGCCGGCGCCTTTCCCGTGAGGGAGCTGGGGCGGGTTGCCGTGGTGGGGCGCGAGAAGCCGGTCACGGTGTACGAGCCCATGCTCGCCGAGGCCTGGGAGGCTGCCCGGGAGAGGCTGGCCGCCTTCGCCGCGGCCCTGGCCGATTTCTACGCCGGGCACTTCACGGAAGCGGCGGACGGCTTTGCCGCCATCGCCGTTCAGGACCCGGCGGCGGCGGCCTACGTGGACAGGTGCCGGGCTCTGGCCTCTTCCCCCCCGGCCGGGACCTGGGACGGCGTGCTGCAGATGACGAGCAAGTAGCGCTCAGGCAGAATCCAGAACGAGCACGGGAGTGGTCCAGGCCATCCTTCCGCTTTGTTCGGTGATGCGCGCGTATATGAAGCGTTTGCCGACCCGCTGCCCTGCGAATGGAGAGTGCCCGGCGCTCCTGCGAACGGCATCGACAGGGGAGCCAGGGATCTCGTAGTCCTCTTCCAGGATCTCGACGCCGGGCTCGCGGGAAGCGATGACGGTGCCGTTGCAGACGACATCCAGGCGCCGGATCTCCTCGCAGGCCCACGCCCTGACACGGGCGACCAGGCGGCTTCCCTTTCCTTCCAGACGGAGCGTGTCTCCCATCAGTGCTTCGTTGATATCCAGGATGAGAACGCTTCTCTGGCCGGAGGTGGCAAACGTCCTCCCTTCCCGCAGAGAGCGGAAAATTTCTGCTCTCGTCAGATCCCGTGCCAGGACGCCGGTAAGCCCGTACTGGGCGGCTGCGCGGTCCGCTCCCATGGGAGGCGAGCCGGCGAGACCGCAGTGGGAGTCCGTGCCCCCGAGAAATGACGGCGGGCGCGGGCAGAGGGGAAGGAATCGTTCGATGCCCGCTTCGGGGTGGCGTTTGTGCTGTATGATTTCCAGGAGCCCGGGCGGGGGGAAGCCCAGGTAGGGCGCCGGCAATCGGGCGGGCTTGTGATACCCGAATAGAACCCGCCTGTCCTTCGAAATTTCCGAAAGGAATTTTCCCGTAGCCTCCATATCCCGATCCAGTTCGTGCAGGGGGACAAAGGGAAAGCCTCCGTCGTCGAAGTACAGATTGATCGATCCACAGATCTCCACCCCCGCGATGGTGACGAAGCGCTGCGGCCGGTTGAAGCGCGCAGCCTCGTCGATCAGCCTTTGCCACGTTTCCCCGTTCCACGGGGGATCGTAGGTCAGCCTGTCTTCCACGTGATCGTTCAGAGCGACGAAATCGAGCCCGGCTCCCTCTTCCGCCCAGCGGTAGGCTTCCTCGGGAGATCCCATGCCGTCGGAGTTCGCGGTATGCAGGTGGAGGTCCCCGAAGTAAACCCGGAAGCCTCCGGTTCGCGAGGTGGATATCACCGGGTGTCCCTGGAGCTCCCTGCCCCGGGACCTGACCTTCAGCCGCCCCACGTCCCCCTTCAGTTCAAATCCGGTTATATGCGCGCTGCCGCCGCTTGCCGCGTCGAAGGCCGCGCTTCGCCGGCCGTGCACGCCTTGCTCCCCCAAAACCTCCACCGTTCCTCTAAAGGCCGGTACGGTGAAGTAGCTGCTCTGCGCTCCGGACCTTGCCCTGACCATGCAGCCGAGCGTTTCCCTCTCTCCCAAAGTGGACGGATAGAAGAGATCGAATCCGGAGAACGGCCCCGGAAGCACGGCGATCCGGCATCCCGCCGGGACCCGCGTCTGCTCCGCCCGGTTGCCGACGCAGGCGTGAAATCCGTAGGTACCGGGCCGGTCGCAGGGAAGAAGCGGCGGGATCCTGACCCGGATCACCGACCCGGCATCCTCCTGCAGATCCCCGAAACGGACCTGTATGATCGAGAGCCTGCTACCCCTCGAGATGACTTCCACCTCCAGAGGCGCCGCGGTCTCCGCCAGAGATGCCTGCACTCCGCCGGAACGCCCGAGGATATCCTCGTCTTTCTCGTTGACCCATCCTCCCCAGCCTTGAGGAAGATCGAAAACCAGGAAGCCTCCCCCGGCCGGCCGCTGACGGAGCTCGAAGCTGAACGACAAACTCGTACTCTCACCGCAGACCACGGCGGAGGGCTCCACGGTCATCACCGTGCCCCTGCCGGCGGGCGGGCGGGCCTGCCTGAAGTACGCCCTCCAGGCAGCGCTGAGCTTCGACCCTCTGGCCGAGCCCGCTTTAAAGCACCCCACCTGCCGCATCCTCGAAGCTCAGGATGAAACTCCTCGCCTCCAGGCTTCCGTAGCGGTACATCGGCTCGAACGACGGCGACCAGTCCCGGCTCAGCATCCGGAGTGAGTAGCTCCTCAGCGCTTCGCTCCGGATGGGAACGAACTGGTGCAGCAGGCTCCCGCCGCAGACCTCGACGGATAGAAAACCGGCGGGATAGTGGCTCAACTGGCTCACATTGAGCTGGCAGCCTTTCGCAAAACTCAGCTTTCGGGGCACGTTCTTGTGGCCGCAGTAGATGATCCACGCGCCCTTCGCGTTAGCCAGAATTCCCGTCGCCTCGCGGTGATTGCGGATGCAGGAATCTTCATCCAGCAGGTCCGGATTCCTGATCAGATTGTGGTGGCTGAGGATGATCAGGAAATCCCGCTTCGAAAGGCCGTCTTTCAAGATTTCCAGTTGATCGTCGCTCAGATCGCCGGAAGCCGTGTCCAGTCCCAGCACGTTGAACGTCCCCCAGGGTCCGTTCCAGGTCCGCAGAAAGGACAATTCGTCGGGAAACAGCCGGGAAACAGGGTCACCTGTCTGCACGTTCCCGCGCTTGTCCCCGCAGTCGTGATCGCCTGGTATCAGGAACATCCGTCCCGGGTAAGACGAGAGAATTTTGATGGATTGCTCGACTTCCTCGACGCTGCCCGAGTCCGTGATGTCCCCCAGAACGAAGACCGCCCCGTACCGTTCGTCCGCCAACCTCTCCAGGGTTTCCCGCAGCAGGCCGCGGGATTCCGTGAAGAGCCTGCCCCTCCTGTTCTCCCTGTCTACCGATATGTGGGGGTCGGCGATTACCGCGAAGCGGTAGCATGGCCCGGGCGATGGAAGCTCCAGAGTCTTGAAGGCCAGTGACGAGAGGGAGCTGGAACCGGCGAGGCACTGCGCGGTGTATTCGGACCCCTGCTCGAGCCCGTCGACCTGAATCCTGCCGAGAAAATTGTACTCCGTCGTCGAAATCCGGATCTCATGTCCCGTCCTGGAGGCGACTCTGATATGGAATACGGAAGCCCTGGGAGCTGCGAAGGCGAACAGGGCGCTATGGACTCCGACATTCTCCAAAACGAAATAGGAATCGGGACCCGCGATGAAAGGCTCCATCAAAAGAGAACGACCCTTTTGAACAGCATCCCGACTCGAGAACCGGTTCTGTATTTTCGGTCAGGACTTTTCACTTCCAATCGCAGTGAACCGATCCTGATGTAGTAGACCACGTAATCCCCGACGAAGAGGGAGCTCTCTATTTCTCCTCTGATCCCTTGCGACAAATCGTCGGTCAATTGTACGTCGGCGGGCTTGACGCATCCGAGACCCTTGACCGGTTCTCCTATCACCTGGCCCGCTACCGGTCTGAGGGGAAGATCCGCCGCCTCGTCGTGGAGAAAAAACTCGCCGTTGCTCCTGACCACTTTGAAGAAGCTGGCCTTGCCTACGAAAGAGGCAACGAACTCATCTCCAGGGGTGTCGTAGAGTGCCTCCGGTGTGCCGATCTGGTGAATGGTTCCCTCGTTCATGACCACGATTCTATCCGACATGGACATCGCTTCGGCCTGATCGTGGGTGACGAACAGGATCGTGACCCCCAGCTTGTTGTGGATGTTCTTGATTTCCACCCGCATGCTCTCCCTGAGGGACGCATCGAGATTGGAGAGAGGCTCATCCAGCAGCAGCACGCTGGGATTCGAGACGAGAGCCCTGGCAACGGCTATTCTCTGCTGTTGTCCGCCCGAAAGCTCGTGCGGGAATCTCTCCTCGAATCCCGACATCCTCACGATGGACAGGATCTCTTTCACCCTGCGGCGCTGCTCGTTCGGATGAGCGCCGGCTATCTTCAACGGGTAGGCTACATTGGAAAAAACGTTCATGTGAGGCCACAGGGCGTAATCCTGGAAGACCATCCCGATCTGTCGTTTCCCGGGGGGAACGAAAATGTTCCTGTCGATGTCGCTCACCACGGTGCCGGCAATCTCGATCCTTCCCGCTGTGGGCGGATAGAATCCCGCAAGCAGTCTCAAGGTCGTGGTCTTTCCGCACCC
>JAFGQJ010000421.1 GCA_016935715.1 Spirochaetales bacterium | reverse complement strand
TATTCCTGGAACGGGCGCACCCTAGCGGGGATACGGCCTGCCGCGCTCCAGGACCTCGGTGATCCTGGGCATCCAGTCGGCGATCGGGATGCTCTGGGGGCATTTTGGCTCGCATTCCCGGCATTGGAGGCAGCCGCTGCTGCGGGCCTTCTCCGCCAGGTGCCCGTACTGCCGGCGGGCCAGATCCGGCCGGCGGTACATCGTTCCCTCGTTGTAGAGGGTGAGATTTCGGGGGATGTCGATCCCGTGGGGACAGGGCATGCAGTACCCGCAGCGGGTGCAGGGAATGGGGGCGAACTTCCCGTATCTGCGGCGCACCTCCCGGATCAACGCCTGTTCCCCCTCATCGAGCACGCCCACCCCGGCGGTCTCGGCGCTGCGGACGTTTTCGACCACCTGCCCGCAGCTGCTCATGCCGCTGAGCGCGAGGGTCACCTCCTCCTGATCCCACACCCACTGGAGCGCCCACTCCGCCGGGCTTCGTTTATGCCGGGCCCGATCCCAGATCTTCTGTATCGGGGCAGGAGGATTGGCGAGCTTTCCGCCCAGGATCGGCTCCATTACGACCACGGCGATGCCCTTCGAAGCCGCGTATCTCAAACCCCTGGTTCCCGCCTGGTTGCGCACATCCATGAAGTTGTACTGGATCTGGCAGAACGACCAGTCCCAGGCATCGATGATCTCCCTGAACAGCTCGTAGCTGTCGTGAAAGGAAAAACCGAGCTGCCCGATCTTGCCGGCCCGGATCGCCCTGCCAGCCCATTCGAGGGCGGAGAGCTCGCGCATGTTCGTCCAATACTGCCTGTTGAGATTGTGCAGCAGGTAAAAATCGATGTGGTCGGTTTTCAAGCGCCTAAGCTGTTCGTTCAGTATTCTGTCGAGGTCCGAGGGGCGGTTCACCAGCCAGCTGGGCATCTTGGTCGCCGCCCTGACCCTGTCGCCCAGACTGCGGCCCAGGGTCCTGCCCAGGAGCTTCTCGCTTTCCCCTCCGTGGTAGGTGTAGGCGGTATCGAAGTAGTTGACTCCGTGCTCGACCGCATAGTGCAGCATCCGGGCTGCTTCCCTCCTGTCGATGTTCTTCATCCCGCCCTTCACGGGCAGCCGCATCATGCCGAATCCCAGTATCGACGCCTTCCAGTCGAGCCGCCCGAATTTTCGGTACTGCATACAGTTCTCCCTCGCTGCCCATGCTACCCCGCTGTCTTCATTTTGGGAAGGTGCGGCGGTGGGAGGATCCGTTGACACCCCTGTTTCGAAAAGCGATACTCTTGAGACGACATGAGCGATACGCACGAACAGGATTACGCGGACAGGCTTCTGAGCAAGGCTGAAGAACCCCAGAAGCAGGCGATGAGGCTTCACCGCTTCTACCGGGGCAAGATGGAATCGGCCCTGAAATGCCGTGTGAAGGACATCCAGGACTTCGCCGTGTGGTACACGCCCGGAGTGGCCGCCCCGTGCCGGGCCATCGCCGCCGAGCCGCAGCGCATCTACGAGCTGACGAACAAGTGGAACTCCGTGGCGGTGGTCAGCGACGGCAGCCGGGTCCTGGGGCTCGGGGATATCGGTCCCAAGGCGGGCTATCCGGTCATGGAGGGCAAGGCCCTGCTGTTCAAGTATCTGGGCGGAGTCGACGCGGTGCCCATCATGCTCGACACGAAGGACCCGGATGAGATCATCCGAACGGTTTTGATCCTCCAGCCCACCTTCGGAGGCATCAATCTGGAGGACCTGGCGCAGCCGAAGTGCTTCCGGATACTGGAAACCCTGCGCCGGCAGGCGGAGATCCCGGTCTGGCACGACGACCAGCAGGGAACGGCAACGGTGACATTGGCCGGCCTGATCAATGCCCTCAAGGTCACCGGCAAGCGGATCGAAGACGTTCGCATCGTCTTCGTGGGCAGCGGAGCGGCCAACGTGGCCTGCAGCCGTCTGATATTCGCCAGGGGGGCGGATCCCGAAAACTGTCTGGTTGTCGATTCCAGGGGCATCCTGGGCCGGCACCGCAGGGATCTGGAGCAGCGCCGCTACGAGTTTCCCGAAAAATGGAGTCTCTGCGAACGGACGAACAGGGAGCAGCGGGAGGGGGGGATCGCCGAAGCCGCCGAGGGTGCGGACGTGCTCATTGCTCTGGCCAAACCGGGTCCGGGCACGATCCTGCCCGAGTGGATCAGGAAAATGAATCGGGGGGCCATCGTTTTTGCCTGTTCGAATCCCGTGCCGGAGATATGGCCCTGGGAGGCCCACGAAGCCGGGGCGGCCATCGTGGCCACGGGCCGCTCGGACTTCCCCAACCAGGTCAACAACTCCCTGGGGTTCCCCGCCATCTTCAGGGGCACCCTGGATGTGCGCGCCCGGACGATCACCGATGAGATGTGCTTCGCCGCGGCCGAGGCTTTGGCCGAACGGACCGGCGACGAGCTGGATGAAGAGCACTTGCTGCCGACCATGGATGACTGGGAGGTATTCCCGCACGTGGCGGCAGCGGTGGGCATGGAGGCTCAGCGGCAGGGTTTGGCCGCCGCCACTCCCGGCAGGGACGAGCTGATTGCGAATGCCGAACAAATGATCAGGCGCTCCAGGGGGATCACGGATCTGATGATGCGGGAGGGGTTCATCGACCCGGCTCCCGAGTAGCTCGAGCCGATGCGGAGCCCCGCCCGGCAGTTCACCGCCGTTCCAGGAGGTGCTCCAGCATGCTCAGCGCCGCCTTGGCGCCCTCCCCCACGGCAACCAGCACCTGTTCGTGCCCCACGGTGGTGACATCCCCGGCGGCGGCGATGCCGGCCTGGCTGGTGAGATTGCGGCTGTCCACCAGGATGTAGCCACGGGCGTCCCGCTCCACCAATCCGGCCACCATTTCGCTGCAGGGTTCGGCCTCGCTCTCTACGAAAAATCCGTCCGCCTGGACGTGCTGCGGCTGCCGGCCCCCCGGCAGCCCGACCACGACCTCCCTGGCATATTCGTCGCCATTGAACCCGTCGATCGTGCAATTCTCCAGCACCGTGACGTTCTCCAGGTCCCCCAGAGCCTCTGTCAGCGGAGTGCCGTCCGGCGGTGCGCCGGCCGCCGGGGCCAGCAGATACACCTGCCTGGCGGAGTTGGCCAGCTGCAGCGCCGAGCGAACCGCCCGGCGGCCGCTGCCGATGACCACTGCGGTGCGATCCAGGAAGAGGTGAGCGTAGCTGAGGGCCGAGTAGCCGATACCCTTGGACAGATACCTGCCCGCCCCGGGCATCTGCGGCGGCTTGAAGCTGCAGCCGCTTGCCACGATCAGCGCCCGGCTTTCCAGCTCCTCCCCGCCTGCCGTCCGTACCGTGAAGGAGGGATGCCCCTGCTTCGAGTCCCGCCTTTCCACCCGGCTGACCCGCTCCAGCCGGTGAGCGATGCGCAGATACGCTATCTCGTTCTTGAACCGATCGACCAGCTGCCTTCCCCGGATCACGCTGGTTTCCCCGATGCCGGGGAACTCGCATCGAATCTCCGTCTTGCCCCCCAGTGTCTCGGTCACCAGGAGAACGTTCAACCGCTGACGCATGGCGTACACCGTGGCCACCATTCCGGCCGGGCCGCCTCCGATCACGATCAGATCATGCATCGTCGGAACCCGGGGAGTAGAAGCTTTCCAGAAGGGTGACGCCCTCCCGGACCGCGGCGGCCGAGCGCTCCAGGGCCTTGCGTTCCTCTTCGGTCAGCTCGATCTCGATGATCTGCTGCGCTCCGCCGCCGCCGATAACGGTGGGGACTCCCAAGAATATGTCCCGGTAGCCGTACTGCCCCCGCAGGTAGACCGAAGCCGCCAGCAGGCGTTTTTCGTCTTTGATCACCGCTTCCACCATCTTGGCCACGGAAGCGCCGGGGGCATAGTAGGCGCTGCCCGTCTTCAGGTAGCCGACGATCTCCCCGCCTCCCGTGCGGGTCCGCGCCGCCAGCTCTTCGATGGTCTTGTCGTCCAGCAGCTCCGTGATCGGAACACCCCCCACCGAGGTGTAGCGGGCCAGAGGCACCATGCTGTCCCCGTGGCCGCCCAGAACCATGGCCATCACGTCGCCGGGCCACACATCCAGCGCCTCGGCGATGAAATAGCAGAAACGGGTTGAATCCAGGACCCCCGCCTGTCCGATGATCTTCTTCAGAGCGAACCCCGTTTCCCGCAGGGCGACCATGCAGATCACATCCAGCGGATTCGTCACCACGATCACCACGGCCTCCGGAGCATGGCGAGCGACGGCCCGGGAGGCGTTCTTGGCGATGTTGACGTTGGTCTTCAGGAGCTCCATCCTGTCCATACCCGGTTTGCGGGCGATACCCGCTGTCATCACCACCACATCGGCGCCCTCGATCGCCTCGTAGTCGGTGGCGCCTACGATGCTGCCATGGTATCCCCTCAGCGGCGCGGTGTGCATGAAATCAGCGGCCTTGCTCTGCGGAAGACCCTCCACCACGTCTACCATCACCACGTCGGCGATGTTCTTCTCGGCGACGTAGTAGACCGTGGTGGCCCCGACGTTCCCGCTTCCGATCACAGCCACTTTCTTCATTGATCGCCTCCGCTTTGCAGGATCTCCTCCAGCTCGGCTGCCGAGCTCCGCAGCCGCCGCAGCTCCTCATCGTTCAGCTTCGGGGTAAGGACCCGTTCGATTCCATCTCGGCCGATCACGGCAGGCAGGCTCATGGCCACGCCGCTGATCCCGTATTCACCCTGGAATAACAGGGAGACGCAGCTCACCCGCCGCAGATCCATATGGATCGCGTCGACCAGGTCCGCGATGGCAGCCGAAGGTGCGTAGAAGGCGCTGGAGCGCTGGGCCATGGCGACGATCAGGTCGCCTGCCCGGCGGGTCTGCTCCACGATCCTGTCCTGCTGCTCCTCCGACAGCAGGGAGGTCAGGGGCAGGCCGGAAACGCTGCAGTAGCGCAAGATAGCGATCATCCCGTCGGAGTGCCGCCCGATTACCGTCGCACTTATATTCTCCGGCGAAAGCCCGAGCTCCTGAGAGGCGAAGTAGCGCAGCCGGGTGACATCCAGGCATCCGCCGATTCCCATGATTCTGTTTCGGTCGAGCCCGCTGAGCTTCACGAACTCCGTGGTTATGAGGTCCACAGGCTCGGTGGCGATCAGGATTGTCGCCCGCGGCGCCAGCCGGCCTATCTCCGGGGCCAGCTCCGCAATCAACGGCCTGTTCTCCGCAAAGAGATCTTCCCGCTTCATCCCGGGAGCGCGGACCGCTCCTGCGGCCAGGATTACCGTTTCGCTCTCCCCGATCACCTCGAGGGATTCGGCCGGCCGGATCCGGTTGCGATACTTGCGGATGGGGGCTGCCTCCATCATGTCCAGGCTCTTGCCGGCGGCAATGCCCTCCCGCAGGTCATAGAGGGCGACGTCGGTGATGCCCTTCTCGGCAATGAAGAAGGCCGTATTCGCACCGACATTGCCGCTTCCGATCACAGCTACGTTGTGCATCCTCTGCCTCTATCTGTGCTCCAGCGCCGTCCACTCCCTCGGGGCGCTGCCCACGTACAGACTCTTGGGCCGGTAGATGCGGTTGTCCCTGCGCTGCTCCAGGATGTGGGCCAGCCAGCCGCTCACCCGGGACATGGCGAAGATGGGGGTGAAGAGGACCTTGGGGATGCCGAGCAGGTTGTACACCGCCCCGGAGAAGAAATCCACGTTGGGATAGATGGGCTTGCCCTTTTCCTCCATCCGCTCGCGGAAAGCCCTCTCCACTTCCTTGAGGATATCGTAGTACCGGGTGTCGTTTTTCCTCCTGGAAAGCTCGAGGAGGAACTCCTCCATGATGATGGCGCGGGGATCCTTGGCCTTGTAGACCCGGTGGCCCATACCCATGACCTTCTGTTTTTCGTCCAGGGCCCGATTGACCCATTGCGCCGCCCTGTCCGAGCCGCCGATCTGCTCCACCATGGCCATGACCTTCTCGTTGGCTCCGCCGTGCAGCGAGCCGTACAGCGAGCCGATGGCGGCGGATATGCTGCTGTAGCAGGTAGACATGGTCGAGGCCACCACCCGGGCGGTGAAGGTGGAGGCATTGAAGCCGTGCTCGGCGTGCAGGACCAGGCAGGCGTCCATGACCCTGCCCTCGTATTCATCGGGCTCCTCACCCCTGATCATGTAGAGGAAGTTCGCTCCGTGGGACAGGTCCAGCCGGGGAGGAACGTACTCCCTGTCCTGATGGAAACGGTGCCAGGCCGCCACCACGCTGGCCAGCTGGACCACCTGGTGCAGGGTGTCGCGGCAGTTGCAGGTCGCCGAGTGCTGGATCTTGTGCCGTACGTAGCCGCTGAGGTAGGAGATCACCGACTGCAGCAGCTCCATGGGATGGGCGTCCCTGGGAAAGTTGCGCACCATGTCCAGGATCTCCGGGACCAGGTCACGGCTGGAGCGCATCCTCCCGGAGAATCCCTCCATCTCCTCCCTGCTGGGCAGACGCCCGTACAGGAGCAGATAGGTCGTCTCCTCGAAATTCGAGTGGCGAGCCAGATCCTCGATGGAATATCCGACGTAGTAGAGCTTGCCCTTCTCCCCGTCTATGCGGCAAATTTCGCTCTCCGCTGCGACGACTCCCTCCAATCCCTTGGCATAAGCGGCTTCAGCCATTAGGTTCCTCCTGGTGCGGTCGTTTCAAAGGCGTATTTATAATATATATAGTAAAGACAATCCCGCGAACAGCGTATACTGTGTTTTTCTCGAATTCAGCCGGTTTTTCTGCTCAGGATGTGGATTGCCCGTCCCTCTGCGTCCAGGGCTGCCTCCCGCAGCGCCTCCGTCAGGGTCGGATGGGAATGCACCGTGCGGGCGATATCCTCGGCGCTGCCCCCGAACTCCATGACTGCGACCGCCTCTGCTATCAGGTCCGAAGCCCAGGGTCCCACGATGTGCACCCCGAGCAGCCGATCGCTGCCCTTGTCCGCCAGGATCTTTACCAGCCCGTCCTCGCTGGCCATGGCCAGGGCGCGGCCGTTGGCCCGGAAGGGGAAGGTGCCCTTGTTGTACTGCACGCCCTCCTGCCTGAGCGCCTCTTCGCTCTTCCCGACCGAAGCCAGCTCCGGCCAGGTGTAGACCACCGAGGGTATGGTCCCGTAGTTGACCTCCCCGGCTTTGCCGGCCAGGAGCTCGGCCACGGCGATTGCCTCCTCCTCCGCCTTGTGGGCCAGCATCGGTGCGCGGATCAGGTCTCCGATGGCATAGACCCCGGCCAGGGAGGTCTGGAAACGCTCATCCACCGGGACCCGGCCGCTGTTCTCCTCGGTCTTCACCCCGAGTTCGGCCAGTCCCAGCCCGTCGGTGTAGGGCTTTCGCCCCACCGCCACCAGAACCAGGTCGGCGGGGAACTCGAGCTTCTTCCCATCCTTTGCCTCGGCGGCGAGCAGTATTCCACCCTTTGCCTTTCCAGCCTTTTCGTATCCCAGCACCCGCGTGCCGGTCACGATCTCCAGCCCCTGCCTGCCGAGGATGCTCCGCAGGCGGCGGGATATCTCGGAATCCATTCCGGGCAGGATCTGGTCGAGCAGCTCGATCACCGTGACCTCGGCTCCCAGCCGGGACCAGACGCTGCCCAGCTCCAGACCGATGGCCCCCGCGCCGATCACCGCCAGCCGGGAGGGGACGCTCGTTAGGGAGAGAGCCTCGGTGGAGGTGAGAAAACCTTCCTCGCCGACGGGAAAGATCGGCAGGGTGGCGGGCACGCTCCCCGTAGCCAGGATGATACTCTTCGAGTTCAGGGTCTGTTTGCTCCCCTTCTCCGGGACGACCTCCACGGCACCTTGACCCAGGAGCCTGCCGGTGCCCTGGAAGGTGTCCACTCCGTTTGCCTCGAGGAGCCGGCCGACCCCGGAGGTCAGCTTCTCCACCACTTGCTGCTTGCGGGCCATCATGGCCTCCAGGTCCAGCTCCAGCCTGCCGACCTTGATGCCGTGTGAACGGATATCCGGGCCGTGCCCGCCGCTCCCGCCCGAACCGCGAAGCCGTGCGTACAGCTCGCTCGAATCGAGCAGCGCCTTGGAGGGGATGCAGCCGATGTTCAGGCAGGTCCCGCCGAAACGCTCGTTTTTCTCCACCAGTGCGGTAGCCAGACCCAGCTGGGCGGCTCGGATGGCCGCGACGTAGCCGCCGGGGCCGCTGCCGATCACCAGGAAATCGTAGGTCATATCTACACGTCCAGCAGCATTGCCTGGGGATCCTCGATGAGCGACTTGATCGCCGCCAGGAACTGCACCGCTTCCCTGCCGTCGATGAGGCGGTGGTCGTAGGACAGGGCCACGTACATCATGGGCCTGATCACCACCTGCTCCTCCACTGCGACCGGACGTCGCTGGATGGCGTGCATGCCGAGAATGGCGGTCTGGGGATAGTTGGGCAGGGGCGTGGACAGCAGGGATCCGAACACCCCCCCATTGGTGATGGTGAAGGTGCCGCCGGCCAGCTCGTCCGGGGTGATCTTCCTGTCCCTGGCGCGCACGGCCAGGTCGAGGATGGCCGTCTCTATCTCGGCGAAGCTCATGGCATCGGCGTCCCGCAGCACCGGAACCAGCAGTCCCCGTTCCGTGGACACGGCCACGCCGATGTCGTAGAAGTTGTTGTAGACGATCTCCGAGCCGTCGATCATGGCGTTTACGGCGGGAAAGCGCTGCAGGGCCCGGCAGCAGGCCTTCACGAAGAAGGACATGAATCCCAGCCGCACCCCGTGCTTCTTCTCGAAAGCCTCCCCGTGGCGCTTCCTCAGGGTGATGACCGCCTCCATGTCGATCTCATTGAAGGTGGTGAGAAGTGCTATTTCGTGCCGGGCCCGTACCAGGCGGCCGGCGATGGTCTGGCGCAGCCGGCTCATCGGGACCCGGGTCTGCCGTTCGGAGACCGGGATCTCCGGTTCCCGCCGGGCCGC
>JAFGQJ010000099.1 GCA_016935715.1 Spirochaetales bacterium | reverse complement strand
GCGGCGGGCGCCTGCTCCAGCCGGCTGCTCAACCGAGCATCTCACGGAGCTCGATGGCGTTTTTTGCCGCGTACCCGTTCTGATCATTGTCGAAGTAGCAATACACCTCTCTACCCCCCCGGCTCCAGGCGGAGATGGCCCCGGCCCAGCCGGAGAGGGTCCGGCGGTCGTACAGTCCCTCGTAGGCATCTGCGGGCCCGTGGAGGCGGATGTACACGAAATCCGCCGTAATCGTTTTCGGGGACGATTCCCCGGCCAGATGGTAGATGCAGAAGGCCGCCCCGGCACGCTCCAGGATCCGATAGATCTGCGGATCGAACCAGCTGGGATCGCGGAACTCGAAGGTGTAGGAGCGTTTCGGGGGCAGCTGCCCGATGAAGCCCTCCAGGCGTCGGGAATTCTGCTTCCAGTGCGGCGGCAGCTGGAACAGAATCGGACCCAGCTTGCCTTCCAGCGGCTCGATCCTCCGGAAGAATCGGCTGGTGCTCAGCTCGGGGTCTTTGAGCTTCTTCATGTGGGTGATGTAGCGGCTGGCCTTCACGGCGAAGCGGAAGGAATCCGGGACGCTCGCTTCCCACCGTTTCATGGTGGAGCGCTCCGGAAGCCGATAGAAGGTGTTGTTGATCTCCACGCTCTGCAGTCGCTCGCTGTAGTAGCGAAGCCACTCGCTCTGCGGAAGCTCCTGCGGATAGAACGTTCCCCGCCAATGTGAATAGTTCCACCCCGATGTCCCGATGCAGATGCGACCCCGCTTCATGACCAGGGACATTGATGCAACAAACAGGCCAAACGGCCCGGGTTTGCATGGCATGCTTCTTGCACTTTCATCATTGCGAAAGGAGTGCAAGAAGATGCTTCGTAATCTATCGGATCTGAACGGAATGAGCCTCCACGCCCGGGACGGAGACATCGGCAAGGTCGAGGATTTCTACTTCGACGATGAGTCCTGGGTCATCCGCTTCCTGATCGTACGCACCGGGGGGTGGCTGATGGGCAAGCGCGTCCTGGTCTCTCCGATTTCCGTGGAGCGGGTGGACTGGCTGGAGAAGGAAATCCGCACCAGGCTGCAGAGGGAGCAGGTGGAGAACAGCCCCGAGGTGGACACTGTGATGCCCGTTTCCCGCCGGGAGGAGCTCAAGCTGCACCTGTACTACGACTATCCGGTGTACTGGGGCGGGAGCGCCCTGTGGGGCAATTACATGGACCCTGCGGCCATGGCCTTGAGAATGCGCCTGAGCGAGCCCGAGCGCAAGGAGGCGGAGAAGCAGGTCGAAGGGGACGAGCACCTGCGCAGCTCCAGGGAGGTGACGGGCTACCACATCGGAGCCGTGGACGGGGACATCGGCCATGTCGAGGATTTCCTGGTCGAGGATCACACCTGGGCGCTGCGCTACATCGTGGTGGATACCCGCAACTGGCTGCCCGGCCGCAAGGTTCTGATCTTCCCCGAGTGGATCGAAGAGGTCGACTGGGTGGATCGCAAGGTTAGAGTGACTCTGAGCCGCGGGATGATCGAGAGCTCCCCCGATTTCGAAAGCCCGGCTCAGGTGGACCGGGAGTACGAGGGGCGGCTGTTCGCCCACTACCGTCTTCCCGATTACTGGTCGGGATAATCGATGTTCACCGATCGAGCCGATGCGGGCCGCCGGCTGGGCCGGGCCCTCGAAGCCTATCGGGGGTCCAACCCCCTGGTTCTGGCCATCCCGAAGGGAGGGGTGGAGGTCG
This sequence comes from Spirochaetales bacterium, assembly GCA_016935715.1. Lineage (GTDB taxonomy): Bacteria > Spirochaetota > Spirochaetia > SZUA-6 > DRHE01 > JAFGQJ01. Next base: position 15,177 of record JAFGQJ010000099.1, on the reverse strand, counting down.
GCTGCCGGGTCGCCGAGCACCTGGGAGCCGAGTTGTCGATTCTGATCGTTCGCAAGCTTCCCTTTCCGGACAACCCGGAATCCGGTTTCGGGGCCATCGCGGAGGACGGCACCACGGTGCTGCTGAACAGGGCGATTCGGCCGCTGTCTCCCGATACGGTGCAGCAGATCGTGGACAGGGAGAAAGGGGAGATCAAGCGGCGGATCAGGGTTCTGCGGAAGGGACAGCCCCTTCCTGCGATCAGAAACCGCACGGTGATCGTGGTGGATGATGGTCTGGCCATGGGATCCACCATGAGGGCGGCGGTTGTGTTGTGCAAGAAGCGCGGTGCGGCCCGTGTGGTCGCGGCGGTGCCGGTGGCGGGCAGTCTGGCCATGAGGACGGTCGGAGCCCTGGCCGACGAGCTGGTGGTCCTGGAGAAGCCCCGCCCATTCCGGGCCGTGGCCCAGGTCTACCTCAAGTGGTACGACGTGGATGACCGGGAGGCGATCGAGCTGCTGGAAAGCGGCCCCTGTAAAGAAAGGTTACAATCCTCCGGCAACGGCGGGTAACAATTACACATTTCCAGCGGTGCCGGTCCAGCCCCGGCTCAGGAGGGATCGTGGGGCAGGGAGCCCCGGGCGGCCCGGAGGTAGGCGAAGGGGGTGGCTGCCAGGAAGTTGGAGACCCGGGAAGTGTAGATGTCCGCGTAGCGCTCGACCTGGCGGGCGAACAGGCTCTTGTCGCTGCCGGCGCGCATCAGCGGGCCCCAGCCCGGATTGCCCAGGGAGGCGAAGGCTCTGGCCAGGGGCGCGATCCTGGCGTCCAGGGCCAGACTCTCGTCGGCTGCACCCTTGATCGCCGCCTCCAGGGCGTCGGGACCGGCGGTCGGGGGGGTGGGGCCGTAGCCCTGCTGCGCCCTCTGGCGAGCCAGGCGGAGCTGGGCGATGCGGTTGTCCAGCTCGGTCTTCTGGACCATGAGCGCGGTCAGCTCCGCCTCGGCCCCCCGGGCCTCCTCCAGAGCACGAATCTCGGTCTCGATCTCGCGGAGGATCAGGCCGGTGCGCCAACGCAGCATGTCCTTGCTGACGTGCACGTCGCCGAACAGGTGATCCCCCACGTAGAGGATCTGCGCCCCGGACAGCCCCAGGCTGGATTCCACCAGAAGCGCGTCCCCCCCAGCGTAGGCGCCTCCGGGCTCGAGAGCACCGCGATGGGGTTCCAGGAGCCCCCGCTGCTCGTCGACCAGCCTGTACACCGCGTGTCGTCCGGAGAAAAAACCCGGTTTGCGGGCCTCGACGATTACGAGGTCGAACAGGTCCCTCCACCGCATTCCACTCGGCAGATACCTGTCGACGGTGTAGGCCATCATGGAGCAGGTGTAGCTCCAGTCTGAGTTGGTGACCAGGAGCAGTCGCTTGCCCGCGCGCTTCTGGTCCAGCAGCGTCAGGGGAAGCTCCGGGTCCAGCTCTACGAACCGCTCGGGGTCGGAGGCGATCTGCGATTTGAGCTCCCCCAGGCTGTGCGCCTCGTCCAGGGCGGCGCGCAGAATCCGGTGCAGATCCCGATAGGCGATCTTCTCAGGCAGCGCGCCGGCGTCGAGCCTGTCCACCAGCTGGGCGAACAGGCTGGCCTCCGAAAGGGAGAATAGCGTGTTCATGAACTCCCAGCGGGGCTCGCCAAGGTCAACGATGGTCCCCGAGTAAGTCTCCCGCTGGGCTTCGAAGGACAGAGGACGGGTGCCGTGCTGAGCCTGGATGACGTAGCCGAAGCGGGTCGCCTTGACCAGGTTGCCCAGCTCCAGGTCGAAGGCCAGGCCCTGGATCACGCCCTCCGGGTCGAAGGTCAGTTCCTGTAGCGGCCATCCTCTGAGGGCCAGGGGCTGGAGGGCGGACTCGAAAGCCGCCCGTTCCCAGGCCTCCGTGCGGTAGTGCACCAGGGTGTAGTCCATGTCGTACCCAACGGCGCGGATGGCGCGCAGGTTCAAAGTGCGGTTGCACCAAACCCGCCGCTGCGGCGGGACCGGTTGGAACGCCTGCATGCCGTACTTTACCACAGCAGGGCCCGCCTGGTCATCGCTTCGACGCCGGACCGATCCTGCCCCGCCGGAGATCATGCGTGACAGCCGAGCAGGTTTTTCCCCGGGCGTCGCCTCAGAAGTACAGCTTCACCGCCGTGTAGACCGCATTGGGGTAGGCGCCGAACTCCGAGCGGTACTCCACCGGTACACCGCCGCTGACAACGGGGTTTTCCCCCAGCCCCAGGGTGCAGCCGGCTTCCAGGTACACATTCTCCTTGATATTGTATTCCAGAGAGAGGGAGACGACCAGGGAAGGATCGCTCAGGTTCGCCAGGACCAGGCCCGTGGCCGGAAGCAGGGGTGTAAGCGGATAGGTTGCGCCCAGCCCCAGGTAGTAGCGTCCCAGCAGGTAGGTGCCTCCCCTGCTGTAGGCCGGATCATCGAGCAGCTGGAGGTATTCGCCGGCATCCGTGCGGCCCGGGGAGTTGAAGTGGAGCTCCAGGTAGGTGTAGAGGCCGCAGCTGAAGTTGTAGTCCAGACCGGCGGACAGACGGAGGTAGTCCCCGTCCCACGGATCTGCGGACCCGTCCGCGTTCAGAACGTCGGGGATCACGTAGGCCCCCTCCAGCCAGGTGCCTGCGTTTCCGACCGCCCGGGCCAGGTCGACACCAACCATCAGCTCCTCCCGGAACAGCATGGCCAGCATGCTGAGGTCCGTCTCCAGGAGGTAGAGCTTCAACCGGCCGAAGGCCGCGCTGCGGTCGAAGCGCAGCTCCTTCCCGAAGATGCAGCCGGCATCGAATTCGTTCATGGTGCCGAAGGGGACGCGCAGCCTGGCCGCATCCACGCCTCTCCGGTATTCGCTCTCCAGGGCCGAAAAGCGAAGGGGAACGATCACGTCCGTGGGGTTGATGATCCGGGCGCTCCCCCAGGCAACCGCCTGTCTGCCCACCGTCCAATCGGCGAAGGGCAGGTGAAACGTAATCGCCGCGCGATCCAGATCGTGGGAGAGGCTGATGTTGTACACGTCGGCTTCGGACCAGGGCAGGAGACGGTTGCGGAAATCGGCCAGGCGGTACTCCTCGCTTTCGCCGCCGAAGAAGGTCGAGTCCAATTCGAGCGACTCGGGCCGGATCTCCGGGTACAACCGCCAGGCGAGCTCCACGGTGGTCCACTCGGCAGGGTAGAGGCTCGCTTCAAGGCGTATGATCCCCGTGGAAACCCCGAAGGAATCCCCCTGCCAGCGGGGATCGTAGAGCCAGGTGAGGAAGTTCTTGCAGGACCCGCCGAAAGATGCGTCCAGTCCGCGCAGGGGCAGGCCGAGCAGCAGCAACCCCGCCAGCAGCCAAAGGCCGCGCAAAGCGCGGAATCTGACTCCCCCGCGATGCATGTCATTCATGTTCTCTGATTTCCTCTCGTACATTCACTCCATCCTCCAGAACCACCACCCGCCGGGCCTTGTCGATCACACGTTGATCGTGGGTCGAAAACACGAAGGTCATCCCCGTATCCCGATTCAGCTTCCTCATCATGTCCAGAAGGGACTCGCTGGTCTTCGAGTCCAGGTTGGCGGTGGGCTCGTCGGCCAGAACCAGCGCCGGCCGGCTCACCATGGCCCTGGCTATGGCCACCCTCTGCTGCTGGCCCCCGGAGATCGCTTTGGGAAAGCGGTCATTGAAGCCTTCCAGGCCGACGTCTCTCAGGATGGCGGAAACCCGCCGGTGGCGCTCCTGCCCCGGTACGCCCTGCAGCATCATCACGTACTCCACGTTCTCCTCCACGTTCAAGACGGGGATCAGGTTGTAGGCCTGGAAGATGAAGCCGATGTTGTCCCTGCGGAAATCGGACAGCTCGTTACCGCTCATCCTGGAGATGTGCTCCCCGTTCAGCCAGACATCTCCCTCCGTGGGGGTGTCCAGCCCGGAGATGACGTTGAGGAAGGTCGTCTTGCCGGATCCGGAGGGGCCCACGATCGCCGTGAACTCCCCTTTCTCTATGGCCAGGTCTATTCCCTGGACCGCGTGAACAACCACGCTGTCCCGCCGGTAATCCTTCTTGACTCCCCTGGTGAGGACGATCTGTTTCTGCTCGCTCATGGTGTTTTCCTTCGCTTCCAACTCGGCGCCTCCAACTCCAACAGCTCCTTCGCTGGCTGCAGCCGCCGCTGCACCGCTGGGTTCGCCGGGCGCCGCATCACAGGGCCCTCTGCAGTGCCCGGGCCACGGACATCCTGCCGGCATGCCGGGCCGGGTAGAGACTGACCAGGCAGGTAAAGGCGAAAACCAGCAAGGGGTACATCGTGAACTGCCGCACGGAAAAGACCGGGTAGATGCGGCTGGTGAAGGTGGCGCCCGCGAACTCCACCCCGGTGAGATCCAGCCCGGTCAGGGCGCTGATCAGGGTGACCGTCCCACCCAGCACCATGCCGAGGGCCACCGCGTACAGGGCCAGCGACCCGGCCTCGATCACGATCAGGTTCCTCAGCCGCCCCGGCCGGGTGCCCACGGCCCTCAGCACCCCGAATTCGAAGGTGCGCTCGTACAGGGCCATGAACATGGTGTTGATGATGCCGAACACGATCATGGCGAACACCAGGATCACGGTGATCAGGATGGAGATGTTGGTCATGTCCAGGACGTACTTGATCTGGGGAACCAGCTGCTGCCAGGTTTCGGCCACATTCCCGAAACGGGAATACTCCCGTGAGAACTGCTCCCCCCGCTCTACGGCGTAGCTGCTGCTTCCAAATCGGAGGGCGATCTCGTGGATCCCTTCCCCGATGCCCAGCAGATCCTGTGCCGATTCCAGGGAAACAAAGACCGTGGAGGAGTCGATCTCCCCAATGTGCATGCGGAACACCCCGCCCACCCGGAACAGGGTCTGGGACAGCTCCCCGGAGCCGGCCTGCGTGGCCGTGAGCACGATACGGTCCCCCAAGTCTACCTCCAGCCGCTCCGCCAGCTCCTGTCCGATCAGAGCGGCCGTGCTCCGGCCGCCCTGCAGGTACGTGCCGTCGACCATGGACTCGTCGACCTTGGACAGCTCCTTTTCGGTTTCCGGAACGACCCCGTAGATGACCACCGAGGCGATCTCCGCCGGCGCCGAGACGGTTCCGTAGGTGAGGGATCGCCGGGTGAACGCCTCCACGTCGGGGTCGTTTCCCAGCTGTTCGATCAACCGACCCGCCCCGGCAATCGTGAGCTCCGCATCCTGGGAATCCTGGAAGCCTTCACGGTGGATCTGGGCGTGCCCCAGGAACGAGGAGGTGGCGGAAGCGATCATGGTGTCCTTCATGCCCACGATGTAGGCGTCCACGAAGATCATGGCGGCCAGGCCGATGCCGATGATCAGTCCGGTGAGGAAGGTCCTCCTTCGGTTCCGGAAGATGTTCCGCCAGGCCAGTTTCAGGTAGAATCCCATCGAAGCCTCCCCTAGAACGTCCGCATGGTGACCGCCGGCTCGGTCCGGGCCGCCCGCAGAGCCGGGGGCAGGCAGACCAGCAGGGAGGTGACGATCACGGTGAGGGAGGGCAGGTAGAAGCTGCGGGCGTTGATCTCCCCCCTCATGTACTGGAACTGCACGCTTCCCCACTCGATCGGATTGGCCAGGGCGATCCCATGGCTGGAGAAGTACCAGTTCAGCAGCAGACCCAGGATCGAGCCGAGAACGATGCTGGCGGCGGCCAGCAGGGCTGTTTCGGTCACGACCATGCCCACGATGCGGCCAGGACGGGTCCCGATCGCCCGGAGCACCCCGTACTCCTTCTGCCGCTCCAGGACCGACATGAGCACGGTGTTGAGGATGGTGATGGCCACGACGATCACCACGACCAGAAGGGACAGGTACATCCCGTTCTTGTCCGCCTGCATCGCCTTGTAGAACTCGCTGGCGAACTCCTGCCAGGGATCCACCTCCAGATCCCTTCCGTCCAGAAGCTGCCGGATTTCCGCGGTGGCCTCATTCACCTGGCCGAGGTTGCCGACGGTGAGCGCGATCTCGTGCACCCGCTGCTCCAGAACGAACAGTCTCTGGGCGTCCGCCATGCCGAGGTAGACCGCACTGCGATTCAGTCCCGGGTCTCCGGTGTCGACCAGGGCGATGATCCGGTAGATGTCATTGGCGATGGAGCCGTCCGCCGCCTGGGAGACGATGATCAGCTCATCCCCGACTCCCGTATCCAGGATCGTGCTCAGGGTGAGGCCGATTATCGCCTGGTTTGGGGAAGAGCCGAAGTAGGATCCCTCGGTGAGCTTGGCGGCGAAGCCGGTGGTGCGGTCCTCCCTTTCCGGGTCGATCCCGATGACCCGGGTGCCGGCGCTCTGCTCGCCCGCCGAGGCCAGGCCCGCGGCGAAGATCCGGGGTGCCCAGGACTCGACGGCGCCAATCGCCTCTATCTCCGCCCCCACTGCTTCGGGTTTCTCGATGGTCTTGTACAGGGAGGGATCGTCGAGATATCCCTGCCTGTGGATCTGGATGTGGCCCAGGCGGTTGCGGGTGAAGCCGTCGATGATGTGGTTGTAGGTCCCGTCCGCCCAGCCGATGAAAAAGCTGGCCAGGACGAACCCCACCAGCATGCTCAGGCCGGTGAACAGGGTGCGTTTGCCCTGGCGGAAGAGATTTCGTATGGCGAGTCTCAGTGTCAGCATCCCAGCAGCCTCCGCACCTATCCCCGGAAGGTACGGAGGTTGCGGGTGGTGAAGGTGCCATCGGGAATGTCGATGTCGAACTCCGCCTCCAGGTAGCGGATGACCGTTTTCCCCTTCTCATCGTGGGGAACCAGCTCCATGACCGAGGGGATTCTCCGGTCGCCGAAGCTCTTCACCTCCCTGAAGCTCATCGTCCTCATCAGCTTTCCCTCCTCGTCGTAGAACTTCTCGGTAACCGGGAGCAGGCTCCGGGAGTCCACGACCAGCAGCACCCGCTCCCAGACGATGGGACGTCCCTGCTTCGGGGTGCACTCGATGTACAGCCGGTTCTCCTCGGGAGCCTCGACCTCCCCGTAGCGGAAGGTGTAGTCTTCGGCGAAGGTGAACTCCTTGACCAGGTCGTCGTTGGTGAAGTCCGAGCCCATCCACGAGCTCATCATCATGGAGGGGGGGATGCGGATGGTCTTGTCGACCTTGGGCAGGTAGTTCCACATCTCATTGCCGATGCGAAGCGTTCCCGTTCCCCGTTCCTTTGCCGGGGCCAGGATGCGGATCATCGTCTTTTCCGTGCCCGAAGACCAGGCCTCCAGCCGGAGGGTCCTCTCCCAGTTGGGATTCACGATCTCCATCTCCATCAGAGCGTAGCTTGACTGCGCCCGGTAGAGCTGGTCGATCTTTTCGATCACTTCCCGGGCTTCCGGCCTGTTCTGGGCAGAGGCGGTGCCGCTGAAGGCCAGGAAGCACGCAAGGGCGAGAGAGGCGGCTGTCCAATATTTCATTCGATTTCTCCTCGTCGATCTTCCAGAGGACGCTGAACGCACTGCGCAGAGTCACCACTCCATTTTCCTGCAGCGTGTCCTCGGATCTTAGCATGATCGACCTCCGGATTCCACTCGGGCGCCTCAGCTGGTCGACCTCGTCTTTCCGGGGTCTATCTCTAGGTAACATCGAACCCTCGCACCGGCCATAAGCCGATCGGGTTATTTCCTTCCCCTTCTTGGTCTAGATATTCTAGAATGGATGAGGTGAAACTAGATGAGGTGAAAATAGGAGAGCTGACCATCGCCTTCCGGAGCAAAGGCCAGGGACCGCCTCTGCTCCTCCTTCACGGGGCGGTCAGTGACAGTCGCTGGTGGCGGCAACGACAGCAACCTCGAAGCACCGGAGCAGTTCAACGGGGAGGTCCGAGAATTTCTCCAGGCCACCCGGGCGGGGTAGGGCGCTCGATTCCAGTTAGTCCAAAATATCCTCAAAAATAACCGCAAACATCTATTTCGACCATCCGTTGGTCGGCAGTACGGTAGTACACAAATACGAGCACAGGAGAATAGGATGCGGGACAATTCGAGAATCGTGCAGCTGGAGGACTACGAGCGCTACATCGGGGGGGAAGCGGTGGAGCGGATTTTCGGCAAGGTCGAAAAGATCAAGGATCTCCACGTGGTGAACGTGAGCTCCACCTACTACGGCGGCGGGGTGGCGACCCTGCTCTCTTCCCTTACCATCCTGCTGAACTCCGTCGGCCTGCGTACCGGCTGGCGGGTCATCCAGGGCGCTCCGGACTTCTTCAGCATCACCAAGAAGATGCACAATGCCCTCCAGGGCGGGACGATCAATCTATCCAGGATGAAGAAACAGGTCTACGAAGAGATCATCTACGAGAACGTGGTGCGCAACCACATCGCCGCTCACGACGTGGTGGTGATCCACGATCCCCAGCCCCTTGGCATGATCGGGCACTACACCCATCACTCTCCGTGGATCTGGCGCTGCCACGTGGACATGAGCAATCCGGATCCCGAGCTGTGGGAGTACCTCAGGCCCACCATCGAGCGCTACGACGCAGTGGTGTTCAGCTGCGAGGAGTACAGGCAGAAGCTGGACACGCCGCAAGTCATCTTCATGCCCGCGATCGACCCGTTTTCCATCACCAACCGGGACCTGAGCGAAGCCCGGATCAATGAACGCCTGGAGCACTACGACATTCCGACGGACCTGCCCCTGGTGACTCAGATCTCCCGTTTCGACAAGTGGAAGGACCCGGAGGGTGTGATCCGGGCCTTTAAAAAGGCACGGAAGGAGGTGGATGCCACCCTGGTGCTGCTGGGGAACATCGCGACCGATGACCCGGAGGGCGAGAAGGTCTACCACTCCCTGCTGGACGAGCGGGACGAGCGCGTCATCATCCTCAGCGTGGAGGACACGGCCCTGGTCAACGCGCTGCAGCGCAAAGCGGCGGTGGTGATACAGAAATCCAAGCGGGAAGGGTTTGGACTGACCGTGGCCGAGGCCATGTGGAAGGGAAACCCCGTGATCGGCGGCAACGTGGGCGGAATCCGCTACCAGATTGCCGACGGGGAAAACGGGTATCTGGTGTCTTCGGTGGAGGAGACGGCCGAGAGGATCGTCGACCTGATCAAGGACGAGAAGCGGCGCCGGCAGATGGGGGAGAGGGCCCGGGAGACGGTCCGGGAGAAATTCCTCCTGTCCCGGCTGCTGGAGCAGTATCTCGAGCTGTTCGGCTCCTTCGAAACCGTGTTTCGCCTGAGGATGTGAGGGTCACGGACGCGAAGAGAAGGGGGAGGCCGGGATGCGGATCAAAGCGACCCTCCCCGAGGAAAATGCCGCGATCCTGAGCAGAAGATAACACGTACACCGCCGGCATCCCATAACCGAAAAAAGCGGAGGGCATAACCGCATTGGATTATTGTTCGTGGGCGCTGTTTCGGAGCAATCTTGAGATGGAGAACAGTGATTCGCTGTTCGAGCATCAGGCACAAGGAGCGAGCGAGCCGGCGGCCCCTTCGTTCCGGTGAATGTCGGCGCCATCTCGGTCGAAGCGGAAAAGCTGCTGCTGGCCTACCCTTGGCCCGGCAACGTCCGGGAGCTGGAAAACGTGATTCTTCGGGCCGTCGTGTCAGCCGAAGGAGACACTCTAACGGAGAAACTGCTCACCGGGACCGAAGTATCGGATAGTATGGGGGAGGCTCGGCTCGAAATCGAGGTGGGAAGCACGCTGGAGACCTTGGAGAGAAGCCTGATCAAGCTGACCCTGGACAATGTGATGGGCAGCAAGACCCTGGCGGCGGAGATGCTGGGACTGAGTCGCAAGGGCATCTACAACAAGATCAAGCGCTACGATCTTTGAGCTCCCGCGCCAGGGCGTCCAGATTGGGCGTCCTGGCCTGCTCCAGCTCGGTGGGCCCGCCCGGATCGGTCATTTCCGAGCTTCTTGGGGATTAGAATGGGCTCGGCACACAAACGGCCGGGTCGTCGAGTATGACCGATCAGCCGCCTGGCAGCCGGCTTCGGATGAGACGGACAGCTTTCATGGCCTTCCTGGACAGCCGTCTGAGATCAGTTCATCTCGGTGCTTTTCCCCAGCCGGAGCGGGCTTACTCCGGCCCTCAATAACTGACCGGTGCGGGTGATTCGTACGAGTTGGTAATCTGGACCTGCGTGTAATATGTACTACGCGCAGGCAGGATGACGGGTAGATTGTACACTCCCGACGGGCAATCCTCCCTCCGGGGCCGCGGAAGCGCTCCGTTTCCGGCTGTGGCACGGCTATTGCTAAAGATTAGGTAGGTTCATTCATACGAGGAGGTTCCGGCAAAATGATCAGGAGAATTATCTTGTTTGTCATCATACTCGGAGGCATCGGGCTCGCTGCGGGGTATCTCATATTCGGCCGAGTCGGGGGGGAGTACCTCTCCTTGAGGGAGGTCTTCCAGCCCGCCGAGAACATTCTGGAGGACATCAGCGAGACGATCACTGGAGTCCAGAATGCCCGGCGAAACATCTGGATAAGCGGCGCTGTGGGCGGAGCGCTCGGGGTGATCGTCGGGGCATTGGCGCGCCGGCGCTATAGCTGATTTTCCGCAGAAGGCTCGATCGCTGCAAACAGGAGGTTGTCATGATTCGAGTGGAGCGAATCGCAGATCAGTCCTACCGGGTCACCGTGGAGGAGGGGGGCTCCCGCTCCCGGCACACGGTTACTCTGCAGGATGAGTACTATCAGAAGCTCAGCGCCGGAAAGGTCACCCCGGAGGAACTGATCCACAGGTCCTTCGAATTTCTGCTGGCCAGGGAGCCGAAAGAATCGATTCTTTCGAGCTTCGACCTCCCTGTTATCCAGCGCTATTTCCCGGAATATGAAAGCGCGATCGGTACAGGCTGATCCGGCTTGACGTGCACCGATCCGGGAAAAAGTCGACAATCTGGAGGTCGGCACGGGTATGAGCTGCGCCGAAGAACAGGGAGACGAGGGGTCCCGGGCCTCCACGGTCCGGGTGGTCAGCCGCCCCTCCTCCGGCTAGAAGCTCGGGTCTTGTACTCCAGGGCATTGTAGTGGCTCATGATGTTCTTCTCGTAGGCCGGGGTGATCGGTTCTCCCACCTCGTAGGGCGGAGCCTCTTCGATTGCCTCTTTGGGCAGTTCGACCCTTATCGTTGCTGCGCTGCGGTCCAGCGCCGTGATCCACAGCGGAGACAGCAGGGTTTTCTTGGAGGAAAGCAGCCCGCCGATGTGGATCACCAGGAAGCGAACCGCGTAGGTCTCCGGGCTCCACAGAAAGTCGCTCACCGTTCCCGGGATGCCCTGCGGCGACTGCAGGGTGAACTTCGCGAGGGTGGAGGCGTTCAACAGGTAGGACTCGGACTCCCCGTTTCCGCGGGCTTTGTGCTGTTCGGCCCTCAACCAGGAGCGAAGCTCCCCGGGAGTCGTTTCCTCGCCCCACAGATCCTCCCCTTCCCAGTAATCGGGTACGAAGAAGTACTCGTTGTAGCTCTTTTCCTGCTCCCGGGTGATCGACCTGTCCGTGTCAATGGCCGGCGCGGCGTCGATCTCCTCGTCGAAGAGGCGAAGCCGGATCCTCCGTTCCGGCCAGCGAATCTCATCGATGATCAGTGGAGAGATCAGGATGTCCCGGCCGATGGTCCGGTGCCTCAGCAGCAGATAGCGCAGCACCCAGCGCAGGTGATCGAAGTAGACGTCCTCGATCGTGCCGGCTTCCCCGTCCCGGTCCATGACCGTGAATCCTCTGATTGCGCTCGAGCTGTGAAGAGATGGAATTCTCATACGGGTACAGCGTACCGGGCGGAAGGTCTGATCACGAATAACCTATAGGAGTTATTTTTTTCAATAATTGAGTTTAGTCGAAAGGACACCGGCATCTGCATGCTTCGGCCCGTGCCGCCCCGAGGTTGGCTTTTACGGTCTCGAACAAGCCGGCACTAAACCTGTGAGGAAGGATGAGGTAGAATGAACGTGAACCGGAGGCGAACCGGGGCGCCGGGATCCGCACACTCCAGGTGCGCTGGATCTCGGTCCGTCGGACCGGGAAACGACTGGATCGGGGGAAGAAGATGAGTGAAGCGCTGCAGTCGGTGTTGAGCGGTTACGGCATCGCGGTGGCGGCGGTGAGCGGCTATCTGCTGCTCGTGGCTGCATTCAACATCACCTATTTCCTGCGCATACCCGCGCAGCCGGACAGCCGGGAGGGCCCGCTGGTTTCCGTGCTCGTTCCGGCGCGCAATGAAGAGGCATCGATCGCCGAGTGTCTCGAGGGCCTGATGCGCCAGAGCTACCGGAGCTGCGAAATCGTCGTGCTGGACGACGGGTCCACCGACGATACCCCGGAGATCCTGCGGGACTACGAGAAGCGATCCGAGCGGCTGCGGGTCATCCGGGGCAGGGACAAACCGGAAGAATGGAAGGGAAAGGCCTTCGCGGTGCAGCAGCTGGCCGAGGCGGCGCGGGGGGAGTACCTGTACATCGCGGATGCGGACACGAAGCACGGTCCGGATGCGGTGAGCTGGGCGGTTTCCCGGCTGGAGCGGCGCAACCTGGATGCGTTTTCGGCCATGCCGAGGCAGGTTACCCGTTCCTTTGCCGAAAAGCTTCTGGTGCCCATGGTGCACCTGCCCCTCATCTTCGTCCCCGTGCAGCTTTTCAACTCATTCCGCCTGCGTGCCCTGAGCTTCGGATTCGGGCAGCTGTTCGTGTTCAGGAGGGAGTCCTTCTTCCGCTTCGGCGGAATGAAGCCGGTGAAAGAGGAGATCACCGAGGACGTAGCGCTCAGTCGCAAACTGCAGAGGAGGGGCTTCCGCTATCAATACCTGCACGCCGGGGGCCATGTGAGTTGCCGGATGTACGGCGGCCTGCGCGAGTCCATCGAGGGTTTCACCAAGAACATCTACGATATCGTGTCCTCGGTTCCGGTTCTGGCGGCCTGTCTTGCCCCCATCGTTCTGCTTCTCTTCGTGCTGCCCGCGCTGCTCCTTGCAGCGAACGCTGTCGCCGCCGGATTCATTCCGGCATGGACCGTCAACCCGATACTTCTCGCGGCAGTGGCGGTATTTCTGGTCAGCTGGGGGACGCAACTGCTGTACTACAGGCAGTCCGTCTGGCTCGTGTTTCTGGCTCCGGTTTTCTTCGCCTCTTTCGTGGCTCTGGTCTACTACGCCCTCAATCGATACCAGAGAGGGAAAAAACCGGTCTGGAAATCCAGGAAGGTGCATGCCTCCGGTTCGTGATCCCGCTGCACCCCACCGCGGCGCCGGGCGGAGACAGCCGTTCCCACAGGCTCCGGCCGCTCCCGCAGGCTCCGCCTCTTTGCGGTCAATTCCCTTTCGGCTCCAGCCGGAGCTTCAGCCCGGCGGGGGGGGCTTCCGCCCGGATCGAAAGGATCTGCGACCTTTGGTCGTAGCTCCATTGTCCCCCCTGCAGCTCGACGGCGAATCCCTCCGGGTAGAGCGCACGGGGCACGAACACCAGGGTGGGGCCGGCCCCGGCGGACCCGTCCCCATCCGGCTCGGCCTGGAAGTCGAACACCCGCTTCCTGCGCCGGTAGCGCATGCTGACCGGAGTCCCCGCGGTCGCCAGAGCGTAGGGGCGCAGAAAGCCATTCACGGCCCTGCCGCCGCCGGAGTCCGAACTGAAGATGGAAAGATCTTCGTCGTTCCAGCGGTCCCCGAGCAGGTGCGTGTTGTCGGGACTGTAGTTCCACAGGAACGATCCGATCAGGTTCGCATCCATGGCCCGGTAGCAGGAGTCCAGCGCTTCGGCGTGCTCCCGATAGTCTCCGCTGTAGAAGGCGTCGTTGCCCTTCAGATCGAAGGGAATGCCGAACTCCCCGACGACCGAGGGGATGCCGCCCATCCTGCCGGCGGCGACCTGCAGCTCGTGCCCGATCTGCCGTTCGAAGGAGCGCTGGATGCACCTCTTGCCGAAAACCGGGCGTCTGTTCACCGAATCGAAGGCGATCCTGGGGGCGTAGCGCTTCGTGATCAGGGTGAAGGCGTCGTACCAGTGGGAGCCGTTTACCGCCTGCTCGCCGTCCTGCCGCGGATGCCAGGAAGGGTGGGGCTCGGCCGGGACCCCCTCGATGAACACAAGGAAGCGCCGGTCGATTTCATTAACGATTTCGTGGCACCGAGTGAGAAAGGGCTTGAGGAACTGCTCGGCGAAGCTCGATCCACCCGGGACACTCCCGGAGGATTTCCGCGGGTCGGAGCTGCCGAAGTAGCGGGGCCTCAGCAGAACCGGTTTACCGTGGACCACGTCCCAGACGCCTTCCCGCCGCCAGGGACATTCGAAGCCGTCCTTCCACAGGGTGTGCCCTCCGTCGTTGATCGAGGCGTATCCGGTAGCCACCGGTCCGAAGGCAGTGAAGCGGTAGTTCCGTACGATCTGCCGGAACCCCGAGGCGGCGGCCATGCCCTGCAGCCCCGTGGGATTCGGGCCGTTCCTCATGAGCCACTTCGACGGTTTGTCCAGGTCCTCCCATCCTATGTAGCCGCGGTGGGGCTCGTTCATGCTGCCGAAGCCGATCACGTGGGGAAATGCCGCCAGACGGGCTGCAACGGTCCGGATCATACTGAAATACCGGTGCTGCAGATAATCCTGGATGTTGCGCCCTTCCACTAGAAAGGAGGGAGCGTAGGTCCTGCCGCCGAAGAACAGGGAAAACATGGTGGCGCAGGCGTAGCGGGTGTAGTTGGTCGGCCAGATCATGCTCGGAAAGGTCTTGGGAGGAAGGGGAGCGTCCCGGTCTCGAGATCCGGTGAAGCTTTCCTTGAGGGGAATGCTCTTCTCCCGTGCCCGGGCCAGCCGGTGGATCTGATCCCGGAGCAGGCCTTCGCCCCGGAACAGGGCGTGCACCACCGCAGAACCGGTGGGGGCGATCTTCTCCAGATCCATGCCGGCGAGCTCCAGGGTCCAGGCCGGCGCACCGTCCCCGCCGGTCCAGCGGCTCCACACGTCCTGGTGCGGATCGATCCACACTCCCAGATCGTGGTCCGCGGCCTTGGCCACGACCGCTTCCAGGTAGTCCAGGTAATCCAGGTCGTAGATGCCGGGTCCTTCATGCTCCACGGCCTCCCAGGAGATCAGGAAGCGCAGGAATCGGAATCCCCAGCCGGCGATCCGGGCGTAGTGGTCGTCCGCCTCTTCGAGGGGAAAGGGGCGTCCCACGAAGCTTACGCCCTGCGGGTCGGCCAGGCTCTCCGGCCGGTAGGATGAGCCGTCGGG
>JAFGQJ010000420.1 GCA_016935715.1 Spirochaetales bacterium | reverse complement strand
GGCATCTACTACAGGAAAGCCACGCTCGCCGGCTGCGTCGCCTCCCAGATCGTGGGAGTCGTGGTGGTGCTGATGTTGACGATCCTGAAGATCAAGTTCCTGATTCATCCCCTGATTCCGGGACTCCTCGCCGCTCTGATCGTGCTGCCGGTGGTCAGCAGCTTTACCAAGAAACTGCCGGAAGATTTCGTGAATCGAATATTCTCCGACGATTACAAAAGAGGAAAACTGACGTCATAGACCTCCGAATACAGGGTTCGGTCCCTCCGCCGAGGGATCGAACCCGCCTGTTCATGTCATAGACGGCAAACTCTCATAATATCTCTCAGATTAGAAAGGAAAGCAGATGAGGGAACGGGAAACGATCATGCTGATAGGAGTAGGGGAGCTGGGAGGCATCCTGCTCGAGTTCTTGTGCCGGATCCCCGGTATCTGCAGAATCATTGCGGCCGATCGCAACGAGGAATGGGGATTCAGGAAGACCAACAGTGCGGTTCTCGGTGCATCCTACATGGGCTTGTATCCGGATATCCGCTTCCAGCCCATCGATCTGCTGGATCTGGAGAGGACCGCGGAGGTGCTGAAAAGAATCAATCCCACGATCATCTACAATGGAACCACCCTCCAGTCCTGGTGGGTCGTCAACGAGCTGCCCCCCGAGGTGAACGCCCGACTGTACCGAAACCGTTGCGGCCTGGGCCCGTGGGAATCGATGCACCTGGCTCTGACCTCCAGATTGATGAAAGCCGTGAAGATGGCGGGAATCGATACGTTCGTGATCAACAGCTCCTTCCCGGATGTGACCAACCCCAGCCTGGCGCGGGTGGGACTGGCTCCCACCGTCGGAATCGGAAACATGGATCTGACCATTCCCTATATCCGAAAGACCGCCGCAGAGATGCTGAAGGTTCCGATCAGCAATATCGGGGTGGAGATGATCGGGCACCACTACCACTGCTACTACTGGTGTCGTGCCGGCTCCGGCGTCGAGGCTCCGCACCACCTGCGGGTCTTCGCGGGCAAGGAAGATGTTACCGAGCGTCTCGGCTCCCGGGCCAGGTTCGTGGCGGAGCTGCCGAAACACGCCATGCGCCCCGCCGGCCGGCATGGACAGTATCTGGTGGCAGCCTCTTCCATGAACAACATCCTGGCCATTCTGGACGACACCGGTCTGCTGACCCACGCTCCCGGGCCACAGGGTCTGGAAGGGGGATACCCGGTTCGGCTGAGCCGTAAAGGAGCGGAGGTGGTCCCGCCCGAAGGGATGAGCCTGAAGGAGGCCAGGGCTCTGATGCTGGAGGCTCAGCAGTACGATGGGATTCAGGAGATTCGGGAGAACGGCGATGTGGTGCTGACCGAGGAAGCCTACGCGACGTTCAAAGAGGTTCTGGATGTGGATTGCAGGGTGGTTACGATCGAAGACTCTCTGGAGCAGGCCAGGGAGCTGCGGGCGAAATTCGAAGCTTTCGCCGCCAAACACGGGGTGGAGGTGCCTCATTAGGGTATCGCACGATCTTGGGGGAGGAATATGAAAGTCGACACGATTCTCACGAACGGGCTGCTGGTGCAGCCCCACCAGGAGATAACGACCGCGAACGTTCTGGTGCATGAGGGGAAGATAGCCGGAATCTGCGCACCCGGGGAAACGGTTCCCGCGGCCAGACGAATAGATGTCGAGGGAAAGCACGTGTTCCCGGGAATCATCGATGCCCATGCCCATTTCGGACTCGGATCCGACGACGACTTCCTGACCGAGACCCGCTCCGCCGCGGTCGGAGGAGTGACTACGGTCCTGAGCTTCTACCAGAACTCCCGTCGATACTCGGAGGTCTTTGCCGAGGAAAAGAGCAGAGCCGAAGAACAGGCGCACGTGGATTTCTCGTACCATCTCTGCCTGATGAAGGATGAGCATCTAGAGGAAGTGCCCCTTTACGTCGAAGATTTTGGTATATCCTCTTTCAAGTTCTTCATGCATTTCCGCGGAGATGAGGGCAAGTACATGGGCATCGAGGGCACCGACGACGGTTTCCTCTTCGACGGCTTTCGGGCCATCGCGAAATACCCCAGGGCCAAGGCGGTGATCCATGCCGAGAACATCGAGATCGGCTGGAGATTGCGGGATCGTCTGAAGGCCGAGGGCAGAGACGGGCTGGAGGTCTGGACGGCCTCCAAGCCCGATTTCCTGGAGGTCGAGAGCCTGAGAAGGGCCTGCTATCTGGCCGGGGTCGCCGGCTGCACCCTCTATCTGGCGCACATGACCGCCGCCGAAAGCTGCGCGGAGCTGCGCGCCCTGAGAAACCGGATCCCACCGGTCTACGCGGAAACCTGCACCCATTATCTCACCCATACGGCGCAGTCTCCCATCGGCAACATCGGCAAAGTGAATCCGCCCCTTCGCTATCCCCGCGATCAGGAGGCTTTGTGGAGCGCCCTGCAGGAGGGTACTCTCGACGTGGTATCCACCGACCATGTGCCGCGAAAGTTCGAAACCAAAAAGGGGAACATCTGGAAATGCTCCGCCGGCTTCCCGGGCACGGCGACGCTGCTTCCCGTTGTTTTGAGCGAGGGGCATCACAAGCGAGGCCTGAGCCTGACCCGGATTGCGGAATTGCTGTCGGAAAATCCCGCCAGGTTGTTCAATATGTATCCCCGCAAGGGCAGCCTGAGTGTCGGAAGCGATGCGGACCTCACCGTTGTTGACCTGGAGAAGGTGCAGGAGGTCCGGGCGGCTGATTTGCAGTCCTATTCCGACTATTCGTTGTACGACGGGTGGAAGCTGACGGGCTGGCCGGTGCTGGCGATGGTGCGTGGCGAGGTGGTGATGGACAGCGGCGAAGTAACCGCTTCCGCCGGCTTCGGCCGGTTCATTCCCCGTTGATCCGCACCCTGAAGGAGAGAACGATGAGCTCAAATACGTGGAGACTGCTGGAACCTTTCGAGATAGGCAGCGTAACCATGCGAAACAGGATGGTCATGTCCCCGATGCTCACCTGCATGGCGAGCGACGACAACCTGGTGAGCGAGCAGATGCTTGCCTATTACGAGGCCCGTGCCCGCGGGGGTATCGGAACCATCATCAGCGAATATACCTACATCGATACCCTGGCAAGCAAGGCCAGGGGGCATCAACTGGGTAATCACGGTGAGCAATGCGTGCCCGGGCTTTCCCGGCTGGCCGACACGATACGGCGTCACGGGGCTCAGCCCATTCTGCAGCTATGCCACGCCGGCAGGCAGAGCTCGGTCAAGTATACAGGAGTCCAACCTGTGGCGCCGTCGGCGATAGCCAATCTGGGCGAGATGCCCCGGGAAATAACCCGGGAAGAGATACGGAAGATCGAGCTGGCATTCGCCGACGCGGCCGGTCGAGCCGAGCGGGCCGGTTTCTGCGGAATCGAGATCCACGGAGCCAACGGCTACCTGCTGACCCAGTTTCTCTCTCCCAGCACGAATCAGCGGACCGACGAATACGGCGGCAGCCTGGAAAACCGTGCGCGCTTTTCCCTGTCCACGGTGCGGCGAATCCGGGAGAGAGTGGCAGAGGATTTCCTCGTCGGCTACAGGATGAACGGTTCCGACTACCTCGAGAATGGAATTACCCTGGAGGATGCCGTACGCTTCGCCGGGATGCTCGAGCAGGCCGGCGTGGACTACCTGCACGTCAGCGCCGGCATGCAGGAATCCTGGCACTATGTGGTACAGCCGATGTACATCCCGGATGCCTGTCTGGTTCATCTGGCCGAAGCGGTGAAGGGCGGCGTCGAGGTTCCGGTCATTTCCGTGGGCGCGCACACGGTGAACACCGGCGAGCAGGCTCTTCGGGAAGGGAAGGCGGACCTGATCGCCTTCGGAAGAGGCCTGATCGCGGACCCGGAGCTTCCCCGGAAGCTGCGTGAAGGAACAGCGGAGGATATTCGCCCCTGTATCCGGGGGAACGAGGGTTGCGTCTCCAACACCCTTGTCGATCATTCGATTCGCTGCGAGGTGAACCCGGCCGCCGGGAGGGAGAGGGAGTTCGCCGTGACGGCGGCAGGGGAGAAAAAAAGTGTGCTGGTCCTCGGCGGTGGAATCGCGGGACTGGAGGCGGCCCGCCTGGCCGCTCTCAGAGGCCACGGGGTCACGCTGCTGGAGCGAACCGGGCAGCTCGGCGGTCATCTCATAGAGGGTTGTGTGCCCCGCTTCAAGGATACGGTAAAACGGCTGCTGGCCTGGAGCATCGAGCAGACCGCCGGCCAGGGGGTCGACATCCGCTTGAACACCGAGGGTACTCCCCGGTCGATAAGAGCCTATGAACCGGATGTGCTCGTAATCGCCGTAGGTTCCGATTTTATCGTTCCGCGGGTTGAGGGCGTCGATCAACCCTTCGTGCTGCTTCCCGATGCCGCTTTTCTCGGTCAGAGGGAAATGGGACATAGAGTAGTCGTGGTCGGGGGAGGAACGGTCGGCTGCGAGCTGGCCCTGTACCTGCAGGAGGAGCAGGGGAGGCAGACGGCAGTCGTCGAACAGGAGCAGCAGCTGATACCCGGTGCCACGTTCATCAACCGGATCGCGATCATGGAGCGGCTCGAGAAGGCGGGAGTGAGACAGTACACCGGCTGCCGGCTGACTCACATCAGCTCCTCTTCGGTGCTCTGCGACAGGAACGGTGGAAAGGCCGAACAGATAGAGGCGGACACCGTGGTGCT